>DAOUYX010000190.1 GCA_030665925.1 Methanosarcinales archaeon
GTCAACGGCATTAAGGGTAACGGTTATGGTCCCGATACCCAGCTCGTCAATGTCATCAATTCGATCCGCCAGTAGCAACCCGTTCGAACTCATGCATCGCATCAGATGCGGAAACTCATCCTTTACGAGCCGGAACGTCTCGAACGTCTCCTCGTTGAACAGCGGCTCACCCGGTCCCGCCACTGCGACAACCTTGATGTAATGAACCTTTTCAAGCACCTCCCTTACCCGTTCCAGCGCTTCCTGCGGTGTGAGCACCTTGCTCGTCACGCCAGGTCGCGATTCGTTCACGCAATCGAATTTCCGTATGCAGTAATTACACTGGATATTGCACTTCGGCGCTACCGGGAGATGCATTCTGCCAAAGAAATGACAGGCATTTTCACTGAAGCAGGGATGTTCTTGAATCTTTCTGAGCTGTGTAGGGTCCCAGGGAACCTTCTTGCCTTCTATTTCTGTTACCGGTAGCGAATCGGAATCTTTCGCACTCGTCTTTAACATCCACTCATCCCTTCCAGGTGATTTTGCTCTGTTTCCACTCATGTTTTTTTTACTACTTCTTAACTACTCTTTTGCGCCCGTCATCCTCTACTGGGGTTTTCTATAATCCTTAATTGTTTTTCGCAACGTCCTCTTAGCTAAACAAGCACAGTGGACTTTTTGCAATGGGATTCCATCGAGATACTCTATTATCTCTTCCTCCTCTATCTTCTCCGCCTCTTCTAACGTTTTACCCCGTATCATATTACAGAGCGCCGAGCCGGAAGAAAACGCCCCAGCACAGCCGATCGCCTGAAACGTCGCGTCTTTTATCACGCCATCTTCTACTTTCAAAAAGAACTCCATGGTGTCTCCACACGGTCCGGTATAGATCGCATGGGCATCGGGATCGCGTATCTCACCGACGCTCACTCTATTCAAGTAGTATTCAGTAGCTTTCTCCGAGTAGCCGGACTCCTTCAACAAGTCCCTTATTAAGCTCATCTTTTCGCACGCACCTCTTCGTTTCTCTTCTTCTTTATATTCTATATTAAGCTTTACTATTTTTTCACGTTTTAATTTAGTATGCCGTACTCCTTATGCTTATCCGCAATCTCATCTGCCAGCCTGTCCAGAGCTTTGAAATCCTCCTCTTTCGGGACTCCTTTTATCACAACCGGATCCAGTATTTCCACCTTTAAGTTGGGTATCATCCCCGAAAGTTGCTCCACCATTCTGCCACCCCAACCGTAAGACCCGATTATAGATGCAAATTTCAGTTTTGGTCTCAAAGCATTTGCGAGATAAGCCGCATAAACGACTTTTGGATGCGGACCAACCAGAACTGTAGGTGACCCGATCACAACCGTAGCTGCATCTACTAATGCCATCGCCAGTTTCCCAATATCGGTTTCTGAGAGATTGAACTGCCGTACCGTTATGCCCCTTTCAATCAATGCCTCCACGAAGTAATCCACCATCTTCTTCGTGCTGCCGTGCATTGAGATGTAGGGGACAATCACTTCGTTCTTCACATCGTCAGAAGTCCAATCTCTGTAAGCATCGAGAATAAAATCCGGCTTATTATACGCTGGACCATGACTCGGTGCAATTATCGCTATCGCCAAATCTTTTATCTTCTCCATATTTTTCCTGATTGTTGTCCGGAATGGCATCATAATTTCTGCGTAGTAGCGCTTTGCTGCCTCATAGACCGTTGCTTCATCGATTACAAAAAGATCGCTAGTTGCGAGATGCGAGCCGAGGAAATCGCATGTAAAGATCACTTTGTCCTCTCTTAGATATGTCAGCATCGTCTCTGGCCAGTGAACCCATGGTGCATGAATGAACTCCAGTGTTTTATTGCCCAATGACAAAGTCTCTCCATCAGCCACTGTTAGGAACTTATCCTCGGGTATTAAAAGCAAATCCATTAGCATGCTTTTACATTTCGGTGTGCAAACAACCTTAGCGCCGGGATAAACCTCGAGTATCCGTGGTAATGACCCTGAATGGTCCTGCTCGGCGTGATTGGCAATAACATAATCTATATCCTTGAGTTCAAGTTCTTCAAGATTCCTTACCAGCACATCAGCCATAGGTGGGTCTACGGTATCTATCAGTGCCGTCTTCTCGCTTCCTTTCACCAAATATGCGTTGTAGCTTGTTCCATCGGGCAGCGGCACGAGTTCATCAAATAACCTCCTGTCCCAGTCAACTGCTCCAACCGAATAAATATTTGGTTTCAGCTCTCTGACACCCATTTTATTCCTCCTCCTTTATAAATTCCTCTTTTCCTACACCACAGACGGGGCACACCCAATCATCAGGTAAATCCTCAAATTCCGTCTCCTCTTCTTTCTCGTCGTAGATATACTCACACACGGTACATTTCCATTTTGACATTTTTCATTGTATATAAAGTATAACTGCCTTCTCTTTAAGACACTGATTTACACTGATTCACACGGATTTATTTCTTTTTGTGGTTTTTTTTCATCTGTGTTCATCTGCGTTAATCTGTGTCAACGATTTAGGTTTTCTCGTTCACTCCCTTTTCGTTTATTTTATCTTATCAGCAATCTTCTTGCCGAACACCCTACACTCTTCCAACTCCTTTCCAGAAGGTCCGCGTTTTACTTTCAGTCCCGGCTCTATCACGTCCATCTCAAAAAGGTTTACCATCGTTTCAGTCATTATCCCAATGGATTCACCACTCCAGCCGTAAGACCCGAATG
>DAOUYX010000016.1 GCA_030665925.1 Methanosarcinales archaeon
CCCATCTCGATTATTTCCTCTTTGCTTCTGTCTCCTTCAATATACGCATGTAATATCTGGTCCAATACCTCGTATGGTGGCAGCGAATCAGTATCCTTCTGCCCCTCTTTTAATTCCGCAGAAGGCTCCTTAACAATAATGCTTTCCGGAATGAGTTCCTTTTTGTTTATCGCATTGATATATCTCGCGAGCTTATACACGGTCGTCTTCGGGACGTCTGAGATCACCGCCAAACCTCCGGACATGTCGCCGTATAAAGTGCAATACCCCACCGCCAGTTCAGACTTATTACCCGTGGATAGAACCAAATATCCGAATTTGTTTGACAGAGCCATCAGGATATTTCCACGAATCCTCGCCTGGATATTCTCTTCCGTTACGTCCGGCTCGGTGCCTTCAAATTCATCCGACAGCATTGCCGCGTACGCGTTAATAGTATCAACAATGGGAACTACGGTGTATTCTATACCAAGGTTCTCAGCCAATTTCTTCGCGTCGGCTTTGCTGGATTGTGACGAGATCGCACTGGGCATCGAAACGCCAACGACGTTCTGCGCACCCAACGCCTCTACTGCTAAAGCAGCGGTTAACGCGGAATCTATGCCACCGCTCAAACCAATGACAGCCTTCTCGAATCCGTTCTTTCGCACGTAGTCCTTGATTCCTAACACTAAAGCGCCGTGAATCTCTTTTAGTTCGTCTTCTGCCTCCGGAATTATTTCCGCACCGTCTAAATCTGCTATTACGAGGTCTTCCTCAAACTGTTTACCCTCTGCAATTAGAGCGCCTTCTTTGTTAAACACGTAGCTTCTGCCGTCAAATACTATGTCATCCTGACCGCCGACTAAATTGACGTATACGATTGCAATCCTGTTCTCTTTCGCTCTTCGTGCAATTAATTCCCTTCGCACTTTACTTTTGCCCGCGTAAAACGGTGAATCGGAGACGTTCACAATGAAATCCGCACCGAGTTCCGCCTGCACTTCCGTGGGACCGTTATCCGCCCAGATATCTTCACAGATGGTTATCCCCAGCTTAAGTCCGTCAAGCTCGAAGATAGCACTCTCGGTCGCCGGCTTGAAATACCTCTTCTCGTCAAAGACGTCGTAATTCGGCAGATGCATCTTGTGTTGTACGCCTATGAGTCTTCTATTTTGAATAAGCGCGGCAGCATTGTAGATATTCGCACCAATTGCGTCAACAAAGCCTACGATAACGGCAATGCCCTCTGTCTCACCGATTATTCTCTCTAAGGCTTCTTTATTTGCTTTGATGAACGAGGGCTTCAACAGTAGGTCTTTTGGCGGATAGCCCGTAATCGCCAGTTCGGGAAATATCACCAGGTCAGCACCTTTTTCTCGCGCCGTTTTGATGTATTCTATGATCTTTTTGGTATTGCCGTCTATGTCCCCAACGGTTGCATTTCGCTGTGCCAACGCCACTTTATACATGCTCATCAAGCTTTGCTTTTTCATTTATAATTCCATATACCTTACTCATATCAATATTGCTTCGCACGAGGTCTGCTAATTTATTGTATTCCGTATCCCAATCAATCCCGTTGCATTCGCTTTTGTTTTCGTCTGCACTCAACAGAGGCAGCCCCTTTTTCCGTCTTACGTGGTTCAGAAAAGCGTGTCGAAAGCCATCGTTGTCGAATATCCCGTGTATATAAGTCCCGATGACGTTGCCATCAGAAGAAACAGCGCCACCCTCATCGTCCGGAACCTTCTCCCCGGAACGCTCGAATATCGTAAACGCATTTTTTGTAACGCCGTTAGAGAAATAAGTCCTTCCCATGTGTATCTCATAACCCGCTATTTCCCCTTTGTAGAACTCCAAATCCGCTATTGCACGCACTTGATTCGTCATTTTCTGCGCGTGACTTTCAAATATCGTTGTAGCGGGCAGCAAGTCAAGTCCCTCAATCTCCCTGAGTTTCGATTCTACACCCTCTGGGTCTATTAGAGAGTTGCAAAGCATCTGATAGCCACCGCAGATTCCAAAAACAACACACTTTCCGCTCCTCACCTTCTCCACTATATCCAAAGCATATCCCTTCTCTTTGAGATACGACAGGTCGCCTATCGTATTCTTCGACCCCGGTATAATTATCACATCGGGCTCGCCTATTTTTTCACCCTTGCCAACATATCGCATCGAAACGTCATTCTCTGCTTCTAAAACATCGAGATCCGTGAAGTTGGAGATGTGCGGCAGGTAAACGACTTCTATCGTTATCTCGTTCTCCTCTACTTTTCCCGCCGTCCTTATCTTCCCCTTTTCCACTGATAGCGAGTCCTCTTCCTGTACCTTTATATCCTGAAAATAGGGTATAACGCCCAACACGGGTTTGCCGACTCGTCGCTCAAGGAATTCCAGCCCAGGCGTGAGTATATCCAGATCCCCGCGGAACTTGTTTATCAGAATACCCTTCACCAACGCTTTCTCTTCTACCTCAAGCAGCTCCAGCGTTCCTACAATCCAGGCAAATACGCCTCCTTTGTCAATGTCACCGAGGAGCAGCACCGGCGCATTTAAAAGTTTTGCAATGCACATGTTTACGATGTCGTTTTCTCGCAGGTTCACTTCTGCCGGGCTTCCCGCACCTTCTATTACTACGATGTCGTTTTCTCGCTCGAGTTTCTCAAAGCAGTCCTTTATGAGGTTCAACGCTGTTGGCTTGTACTCGTGGTATTCCTTTGCGGTCATGTTGCCTATCGGCTTGCCTCGCACGATGACCTGAGCGCCGGTGTCACTTGTAGGCTTCAACAGGATAGGGTTCATCTCCACGGTCGGCTCTTTACGAGCTGCGAAAGCCTGAAATGCCTGCGCCCTCCCTATTTCAAGACCATCCTTAGTAACGTAAGAGTTAAGAGCCATATTCTGCGATTTGAACGGTGCGACTTTATAGCCATCCTGGGTGAATATGCGACAAAGCGCAGCTACAATTACACTTTTGCCCACTCCCGACCCGGTGCCTTGCACCATTATTTTTTTCGTCATTTTATTTCCTCTTTACCTCAAACGGCGTACTTCAAGTCTTCGACGTCGTAAAGCTGAGATAAGCCCAAGGGTGACCGAAGTCTTGCCCACTCCACTGTGCGTTCCCGCAACTACGAAAGCCGAACTCATAGATTATTATTATTTGTTTAGCCACCTTTATAACCATATGATTACACAGATTTTCACACAACTTTTTTACCTTTGTGGGGCTCCGCCCCACGACCCCGCAAGCCCTGTAAGGGCTTAGTAAAAACCTTGACTGAAAACATTCTCTTTGTTTTCCTCCTTTACCTCCCGTTTCCGGCTCGTTTCCTCTCTCACTAACCGCTTCACTCATGCGTACTACCCTCGTTGGTCTTGCTGGTTCGGTGTACACGAAATCCGGATAAGTGATGATACCGTGCTCGCTGATGTAGAGACCCACAAGCTCCTCTTCCGGCGATACTCTGATTCCTATCGTATGCTTGAGTATGTAGAAGAGCAGGAAGCCAGTGCCGAACGCCCATGCGAAGTTCACGACTACACTTATAAGCTGACAGCCGAAGAACCCCACGTTACCGTAGAACAGTCCGGCAACAAGCGGCCCTGCTGTGCAGTAATTGCCGTAAGTCCGTCTGCGAACAAGCCAAGTGCGATGAGCCCCCAGGTTCCGTTGAAGCCGTGCACCGGTATTGCACCAACGACGTTATCCACGCCACGGCGTTCGAGGAACCAGAAGCCGTAGCAGACGATAAAGCCCGCCACTATTCCTATCACCACAGAAGCCCACGGCGCCACCCATGCACAGGGCGCGGTTATCGCAACCAGGCAGCAACCGCACCATTAACCGTCATCACCACATCCGCTTTGCCGAAGTTCAAAAAGAAAAAACGAGTTTCATAGAATATTATTCCTTAGCCCCTTTAGACATAGATTTACATGTTTCGCAATACGGGCTTCCCTTACAAACCCGTCAAATATCCAATTTCGACGATTTTTCTGCGAAAATTCCATTAACCGAAGATGCTTCACAACTGTTAGAAAAGAACGGTTTTGTCGTTATCCGCAACCCGTTTAATCCGCAGGAGGAGGATATTACCATGCCTTATAGCACTATGAAGGAGCGAGAAATACCCATCTTTATCACCTCGGATTCGCTCTTGCATCTCTATCACGTCCAATTTGGCGAAACGCTCAGGCAAATTGAGGAAAGAGAATTTTACGATGCAATATGGGAAATCAGTACGGAGTTACTGAACGATTCAGTAGAAGATTATAACCTCGCCAGTGGTGATTTAAAAGAAGCATCAAAAAGAAATGTCGCATATTTTGCAGTTGGTTTATGTTTACTTCAGCCAAAATCAGAACAGGTCTGCCAGAGTCAACATGACTGGGAATGTACAGATGCTTATTTCAAAAGAGAAGAGATTGAGAGATATAGCTTCGAGTTGCCAGCATTTGTCAAATCTGATGTTGAAAAAGAATTGGAATTTCGGTGTTGAATTAAAGAGCGTGATAAGTGAAGTTGATGAAAAAGCAAAGCGAACAACTATTATTGCTGATGTTCATACCGAGAGCAATACAGGACAGGTTCTGGAAGAAGGTGTTGGTTATGTTGATTTAATTGTTGTCGCTTACAAAGTTCCAGACGGCAGGATTTTAATTGGCGCGGGTCCGGTAATGAGTTATTACGAATTTAAACAGCCAATGCAAGACAGGCTTACAGATGAAGAGTGGAGAGATACGCTGGGTTCGAATCCACCAGAGAGACCAGAATGGACCTCTAATTTTGCTAATTGTTCTTGAATCAACCAAAAAAGTTTGTAAACAGCCGATTCGACAATTCGCGGTAAATATCCGCTTTTCTCTTCGTCTCTTCTATCAAGATCACCGCATCCATTCCTTCTTCAGTGAGTTCGTCCGCATAAACTTTGACCCACTCCGCCAGCATCTCCGGTGTAGTCTCAAGATGAAACTGAAGCCCATAGGCATTTTTGAATCGGAAAGCCTGGTTATAGCAGAGTTTCGATTCTGCCAGTTTAATCGCTCCTTCTGGTATATCAAAAGTATCCCCGTGCCATTCTAAAGCCGGGAATGTGTGTCTGAATCCTTTAAACAAATTGTCTTCCACGCCATTTTCCGTCAGGCGCATCTCGAAGTTCCCAATCTCTCTTTTGGGATTTTTCATCACCTTTGCACCGAGTGCCTTTGCCAGAAGCTGCCCGCCCAGACAGAAGCCGAGATAATGCCCTCCTCCAGTAACGAAGCTCTTTATCGTCGCGTCGAGATCCTTTAAATAGGGATAGCGATTCTCATCATATACGTTCATCGGACCGCCGAGCACGATAAAAGCATCGAAATCGTTTGATAAATCCTCCCCCTCGTACATTCTGGCGATCTCAAAGTCCATCTCCTCTTCGTGCAGGAAATCCTCAAGGTATCCTAAACCCTCACATTCCACATGCTGAACTATCAGCGCTTTCATTATACACCCCTTTTAACTACGAAGCCTGATAAATCGGATATTCATCAACAAACCATGCGCAAAACTCACGTTTTATCGCTTCAATCCTTTTGGTTGTTCCCACTTCACTCTTGACTTCGCCTTCTTCAGAGCTATTCCGAAGTAGCTGTATTAGCTAGCTCTATCAGCAGTTTCATTATCTCCTCCTCTTTCATAGTGCAACACCTTAGTCATATTCAGGATGGATGCCCCAATCGGAGTATCTTCTCCTGCTTATGATTAGTTTAAGCCTATATTTCGCAGTATATAAAAATGTACTATTTTTCACCTCCCAGAAGCGGCGTATTTCGGTCATAGCATCCGCTATTATCCCGTTTTTCTTTTCATCGCACAGCATTCCACGTTTAGCTTAGTTATTCGTGAGATATTCATCGGGTTTTGGAACCTCCAGTGCGGTCAATATTGCCTCCTGCTGTGGATCCAATCCATTCACATTCAGCAATTTGCTTCTATCTTTGAACCGGTAGCAGACGATTGAGAGGAATTCAAATTTATTCAGCGTTGAAATCAGCTTTTCTATCTTATCCCTGCCCTTGTATGTAATCAAAGTTTCCTCTTCGCTCTCAAAATCCTTGTTTGTCGCAAGCATGTATTTAGCATGAGTTTCTCGTTGCCTTTTCCCTACTTTTCCGGTCATTTCTCAGTTTAGTTTCACTTTTCACTGCCAAAACTCGGTCAGTCACCTTTTTACCCTTGTATTGAAAAGTAATGGGTCTAAAAACAGCCCAGTAAGCGCCTTTTGAGCTACCACGGTAGTCCAGTTTGTTATTATCGAACTCGTCATCGCTTACCGACAGCGCTATCTCCTTATTATCCTCGGTTATCGTGACTGGTGCGAGGTATTGCACGCCCTGTTTGTGGTATTTTATCACTATCTCATCGGAGATGATCTTTCTGTCTCCTGTGATAAGTTTTTTACAGTAATCCACGCGTTTGGTACGTAATTTCTGCAATTTCTGCTCTGCATATTGCCCAGTACAGTATTCTCATCGGCGGTAGAGCCACTATGGATGTCGTTCGTAAGAGAAGGGAATACCGTCTTCCGTCACATTTAATCATAGATTCGCTGCACCTTGTCCGGTTTGTGGTCCCTGCTATATCAGAGTTCTATGATGCCCGATTCGTCATACGAACCCTCAAAATAGAATGATGTCAGGTCGTAGAGAAGGGAGTCAATAGGGATATGGTACTTTATCACTCACTGCATTCGTAACAATGTCTGCCCAGATATCGCTGATATGCGGAAATATCGCCAGGAGCGTTCTTCTACACCGGTCATCATCGTTGAGTTTCTCAGCATCTAAACCGTAGAGCTCTTCTATTGCAGTGCCCTTCGCCCACCACTCAATATGATAAAGTGGTCTGGGTGCCACCAGTCGGTTAATCGTGAGGATCTCAATTACGTCACCATGCGTTATCTCTGGCCCATTCGACACATAACCGTTCACAATCTCTGCAATTCCTATTCTGTCAAGAGACGGTTTTATCAGCGCTGCCGCACCCAGTACCTTGACGGTTTCCCTCTCCGTACTCGATAAAAACTGCGATGCAAAATTCCCTTCTCCCATGTATTCTATTTATCAAATAAGAATTATTTAAGTGCGAAATATAGGTTTAAAGGGACTCAACAAATGCTTTTTAGGTTCTATGTGACATATCTTGTCATGACCAAAACAAAAAAGATTTTCTTTTCGTGCTCGATGCGAGGTGGATTCAGCAGACTCGCGCAAGAAGAATTACGGAAGATTCCTGACATAATAGAAGAGCTGGGGCTGATGGTGATAAGCAGACATCAAACTAGCGAGAACTTTGAGGAAAGCGAGTCGCGACTTACCGAGCAGGAGATTCACGATCGAGATTACCGATGGCTTAACGACGCGGATGTCGTCATAGCAGAAATAACTAATCCGAGCCTTGGTGTCGGTGCAGAAATTGCAGATGCAGTTAATTTAGGCATTCCTGTGTTGTGTGTCTATAAAAAGGAGTACGAGCACCAAATTTCGGCATATATACGCGGTAAAGCGGGCGTGGTGTGCGGGGCATATTCAGATTATGGAGAGTTGAAAGATATAATTATGTTTCGATTCAACTCAAATGACTTAATTCGTTTATTCTCCGATACTGATTTCGATTCTGTCAATATTGGTTAAAAATTACACAATCGAAAGTTTTTTATAGATTGTGTGGCAATCAAGTGAATTATAGGGGAGAAAAAAATGCCTGATGAAGAAGATACATTACCAAAAGGAGAACTTCAAAAAGAGCTTAGAAAAGCAAAAAACGAAACGGAGGTTTGGACAGTCATCAAAAAAGCAATCCCAGAAATCATTTGTCTGAAGATTATAACCGAAGTGACTGGCGGTGCCGAGGACAGACGAATATACACAGCGATAGACCTTTTTCAAGCTGACCGAATCAATAAAATCCACGAAAACTTCCTGAAGGATCCAGATTTGGCACCACTACGCGATTTTCACGCTGAACAGGTAAAATCTGCAGAACAGGATATTCACAAAAAATTGGAGTTTTTGGAGTACTTGGCGCGGGTGCTTATTAAGGCGATCAAAAAAGCGAAGTAGAAGGAGGAACATAATCCTCATAGAGTATGTCTCAGTTAATATCGGCATAGCAGCATGTATAAAATGGGCGCATGTGCGTCCGGAGAGAATTGTGTCATGAGTAATAGTAAAATAGACTCGAAAAATAACAAAGAGAAAGAGGAAGATGAAGAGAAAGAGAAAAACAAGAAGGCATTAGATCGCTTTTTGAAGTCCGTCAGGTGGGCATTGGTTGATCTAACCTCGCTCGAAGTAAACTCGATACTGGTATCAAACATTTCCGCGGATCACCCAAGTGAGGATATAGTATTTCTTAATCAGACCTGTGAACGTCTCTCAGACTGGTTCGCGAGCGAGAGTAACAAAACGAAAGACGCAGTTCAACAGACTATTGACGATGAGAACCTTTCAAAACTAAATGAGCTTTGTGGTAAAGACGCGTGTAAAGATGCAAGTGACAAGATTAAAACACTCTGTGATAACTTCGGTAAATGCATAGATTACAAAAAACCGGACGATTTGGACGATGAACAAAGCCGAAAACGCTCAGAATACCGGCGTCATCTGCGCTACCTGAATAAATATCTCATTTTACACGATAAATGGTGCAAGGGGACGTTTACGGATTGGGAGCATCAGCAACTGCGTAAGCTCTGGGAACTGGTGGGTACGAGATACATCTATGCACAGACAGTCATGCAGCTTGATGGTGACATTATATTACGCATCAACGAACAGTTGTTCAGAGAGGTGGAGGACAATGCAGAAGAACTGATGCGACTTCACAACTGGAACGTGGATACAGGTGTGAACTACCGAAACGGACTGATAAACACCTTCGTCCAGATTCTCAGGGCGGTGACTGGAAGATAACTTATGAGGACAGATCACGTTCCGTGTGTTCGATTAACAAAAAAGGGGGACTGTGTGTGTTATAGGAGGGATCCGGATAACCCCTGGTTCGAGTGCCGCTTACATCATGAGAACATGCAGAAACTAATAACCGACCCGGGTTCTATAATGAAAACAAAACGTCCATCTTTCTGGCTGAAGACGCTGGTGCACGGTATTTTCACGGGTGGGCAGTTTGTCTTTGAAACGTTCCCGCCAAAAGACACTACCGCTACCAATCCTGAGATCCAAGTGGCAGCACGTACGCTGTTTCAACTGGATGGCGACATGTTAGTCAAAATAGATGAGAATATTCTGGCGCGTACGGACGGTATTGAGATAATCGAAGCCCATCGTGATTGGACTAACTGGTGTATCGAACAGTTCAGGAGAGCTTTTTCTTCAGCGGTCACTTGGCTGCGCTATGCTCATTTGCTACTTTTTGCCATCGGGCTTTCGCTTTCTCTTTTTGGAGGAGGAATGTATTTTAAAACAAGACTGCCACTGAGTGCCATACCGATAGTGGTTGGCATAGTTGGGATAATATGGAGTCTAATACTTTGGAAGTTAACCTGGAAAGTTTTAGTTTGGTGTGCCCTGTTTAGGCTCATGATCCAGAAAAAAATCAAACAAATCTTGTAGCGTACTTCTCTGTTCGCACCTTTCAACTCACGAATATATCTACTATTTCCCGAGTCTCCACATCCACCAGCCCCTTATCCGTTATCTTCAGCTTCGGTATCACGGGCAACGCGAGGAACGACATTGTAATAAAAGGCGCTTGCAGTTTACAGCCCATCCCTGAAATTCTCTCTTCCAGTTCTCTTTGTTTTTGTGCCACATAATCCAGCGTTTCGTTACTCATGAGTCCTGCAATAGGCAATGCCAACTCGCTCGTCACTGTGTTTCCGTCACAGAGCACGATGCCACCGCCTATCTCTTTTAACCGGTTACACGCGAACGCCATGTCCGCTTCGTTTGCGCCGATAACCACGATATTATGCGAGTCGTGCGCAATAGAGGAAGCCACAGCACCGGATTTCAATCCAAACCCTTTTACGAACCCCACGCCGGTGTTGCCTGAGGATTGATGCCGTTCGACCACAGCGATTTTCAAGACATCGCGAGCGGTGTCTATACCGCTTATCTCCTCTATAATCTCCTCAGTCAGGAGTTCATCTTCGATTAACCCGATTATTCTTACTTTTCTCGCTTCTTCCAGCGTTATCTCAAAATCTTTGGGTGTTATTCGCTTGATCCGTACACTTTCTCCGTATTTAGGATATTTATACGCGTAGTCAGTACGAGAAGCCCAGTCTGTCTTTCCATCCACTATCACGGTCTTCACTTCAAATTTCTCCAGATTGTTCAACAGCACGATGTCCGCGACTTTACCCGGCGAGATGCTGCCTATAAAATCATCGAGTTTGAACCATCGCGCAGTATTTATCGTGCACATCTGCACTGCTTTTACCGGATCTACGCCTTCCTCAATAGCTCTCCTCAAAACATAGTCCAAATAACCTTCTTCCTTTAAATCGCGCAGTGTTCTGTCCCCGTCGGTAACGAGCATACAGTTCCTTGTATCTACGGATTTCAATAGAGGTGCAATCTCGCTCAGGTTCTTTGCTGCTGAGCCTTCCCGTACCATCACGCGCATACCCAGTCGTAGCTTCTCCTGCGCTTCCTCGTACGAGACACTCTCGTGGTCTGAGCCTACACCACTTAAAACGTACGCGTTGAGCTCTTTACCACGAAGTAAAGGGGCATGTCCATCTATGGTGGATTTAAGCGCCTTTGCAATCTCTATTTTATGCCATACCTCCACCTCTTTCGTGATGACACCCCCGAAATTCATCACCTCGCCTAAGCCTATAACACCTTCCAACTGCAGCAGTTCCTTTATCTCTTCGTGATCTATCTGCGCACCTGAAGTCTCCAATCCAAGTGCGGGATCCGTAGAAGGAACACAGGAAGGCGCCATGCAGAATACTTTCAGCGGTGTTGTTCGTGCCTCTGCTAAAAGCGCTTTAATGCCTTCAACACCTAAAACATTAGCTATCTCATGCGGGTCTGCCACCACCGCAGTCGTACCTCGAGGCATTACCGCCTTTGCAAACTCGCGTACCGAGAGCATACTCATTTCTATGTGCGTATGCCCATCTACCAATCCAGGGACTGCATATTTGCCCCGCGCGTCTATCTCCTTTATCCCCGCGTATTGGCCTAATCCAACGATCAAGCCACGAGCAATCGCAATATCGGTTTCGTACACCTCGCCAGTGGGCACGTTTACGAGGTTTGCGTTTTTCAGCACCAGATCCGCTTTCTCTTTGCCCAACGCGACGTTAACTAAATCTTTCGGGTTCATTTTGCCTGCTTTGCATCACGTCAAACTATCTAAAAGTCCCACGTGCGTAAAAATCCTTTTGCACTTCAATTTCTTATCGAGGCAACCACCAGATACCCACTATGCGTAGCTTAATCTTCCTCTTGCGCTTTCAGAACGCCACCAGTAAGATAGAACTCGCTCCATGGATAGATATTACCTGCAAAAGTTAACCCCGCTTTTATATCCGGGACATCGCCCATCAACTCGTACTCCTCTTCCGTTTTTATCTCTTTAACCACGAATTTAAAAGTGGCTTGATCTGTGCTAACAACCTCAAAAGCACCTTTGAGCGGGTTACCAAGCCCTTTTATCTTCTCCTTTAGCTCCTCACTGAGTCCCTTCTCTTCCGCATGCACTATCCCCGGCGTCCGTCCATCTTTGAGTTTTCTGTTGAACAAAAACCAATTTAAAAAATCAAAGGCATCTTCAAAATCAATCTTCTCAATCCCTTTCTCTTCCTTGTATTCCTCTTGAGCGTCTTTCGTTTCCTTTACGAACGTTCTATCCGCAAATTCTCTTATCTCATCAATCAACCTTACCGCTTCCCAGTACTCTCGCGCCTTCTCCGCTTCATCGCCTTCCAAATTCTTCATTCGCTCCACTCTACTTATATTTTCCTTGATTGCCGCCCCTAAATCCGTTCTCTCCTTTCCAATCCGCTCGCAAACCTCCAAACCCTTCTTAAATGCGTCAAAAGCCTCTTCGTATCTCTCTCTCTTCTCCAAGAAGTACCCATAAGCCACCCACACCACTTCGTCATCGGTCTCGGTTAGCATTTGTTTGTATTCTGCTTCGGCTTCTGCCAGCCTACCCTCTCTCTCGTAATGCTTCACGAGTAATAAATGAACACACACCTCTGAAGGTCTATCTTCAAGGATTGCTTTCAGGAGCTCCTCACCTCGCTCTTTATCCCTCTCTACCAGTCTCTCTTTCATGCGGTCGTCAACATAGGGATTTTCCAGGAGCGCTAATATCATATCTGGAAAGCCTTCCACCTGCCTAAAGTCCTCCGCAACCCACGCAGCGCAGACGTCTGCAAAATCCGTCAGCAGCCAGACATCAAAGCTGTTTAAAGCTTTTATTCCGCCTTCCGTATCTTCTTCTCTGGTTATTGCGAGTTCATGTGCTTTCAGTCCCTCCTCCTCGTCCAGCATCCGTAATCTGTTCTTTTTTAGATGCTTCACAAATATCCGGCGTACGTTATCCCCCTCTCTTCTGCTTATAATCCGTGAGTCTACATCCCTATACGCCTTGGTAGCCTCAATAAAAAGCTTCCACGCGTCCACTATGGTCTCATCCTCGTCTTCTAAGTCCAGAAATTTTTTTAGTAGTTCTTCTTGCATCATTTTCTATGTTCCAACTCGTATCGGATGAGATATGCACTTCAGTGTTGCTATTGCAGAAAGGGCAGCCAAATAGCTCGTCTTTGGATTAGTAATCGAAGGAACGTTTTCTACCCGTACGAATAATTTGCCAAATTCACCCTTCGCTTCTATCTCATGCACGTTCTCTATTGCAGCGGGGTCTGCAACTATTTTCACCTTCGTAGCCTCTGAACCAATGCCCGCAATGCTTAACGAAGCAGCTACGTTTATGTTCTCTGGAAAGTGCTTCACCGCTTTCTTCGCCGAACCTACGAACAGTGTCTTCTCCTCCTTTATTGAAGACACATCTATGCCCCGTTCCCGAACATACGCATTCCCTTCAAATCCCCGCGGGGGCTTTCTTGTCGTTAAAACCACCGAATGGATCCCTCCAACGGCACCGGATTTTAGCCCATCTATACCCGCCACGGCACCGGAAGGAATATACACTCTGCATCCCTCATCCTTCGAAATACGCTCAACTTCTTCAAGGAGACCTGGATCACACAGCAGTGCGCCGACACTCATTATCATTACGTCTTTACCTTTCTTTAACGCCGGTATTATAAACTCACGAACCGCGGCCTGCGATGCACACTCTATTACCAAATCAACCTCTTCTAAAGCCCCATCCAGTTCTGCGCTATCGGATTTTGTTATATCCGGCTTCTTCCTCAGGCTTTTACGCAGCCGTTCTATTCTCTCCGGATGGGCATCAATCAAGAATTTTAACTCCATTCCCAGGTCCAACTCTCGTCCATCTACTTCATCCAGGTCTATTGCCCTGCAGATCTCACTTCCGATCGCACCGCAGCCGACTACGCCCACTCTTATCTTTTTCTCTTCTTTCCTTCTTAATCCCGCAAATGAGCAGCCCATTGCATTTATCGCCCTCGTCACCGTTGGATTCTTTATTGGCTTCTCTCTTATCCCGTTCTCCATCTCAAGTACATCTTCTACCTTTGTCTCCTTCTTCTCTATCCCTTCCTTATATTTTAGTATCCAACTTTGCACCTCTCTCATCTGAACACCATCAAATATAAATTGGAGAAGAGATAAACAAATCTTTTATAATTTGATAATATTATAACAAAGCAATGCTGCTGAAGGAGATAGAAAGTTTTCTGGAGGAAGACATAGGGCAGGAGGATTACGAAGAGATAGTGCCCTACACCAGTTGTAAAGCGGAGATAACGGTAAAAGAGGACGGCGTCCTCGCGGGTTTGGATGAGGTAAAACAGATATTTGACTATTTCTCCGTTCAATATTCCACCGAATTTGAGGATGGAGATAGAATAAAAAGCGGTGATACTATTTTGACGGTGAGCGGCGCTGGTGCGAAGATATTGAAGGCAGAACGGCTTGTACTTAATTTCTTAGGTCGGATGAGCGGTGTTGCGACGGTAACGAACGCACTTGTAAATGAAGTGAGGGAGGTAAGCGAGCATGTAAGGGTTGCGGGGACAAGGAAAACAACGCCGGGCTTCAGGAAATACGAGAAGAAGGCGATTACTATTGGTGGCGGCGACCCGCACCGATTTGGGTTATACGAGGCGGTGATAATAAAGGACAATCACATAAAGCTCATGGGGCTGGAGCACGCGATAAAGAAGGCGAAAGAAAAGGTAAGTTTCACGAGAAAGATCGAGGTTGAAGTGGAAAGCATAGAGGAAGCGCTCCGAGCGGCGGAATTAAAAGTAGATATTATCATGCTGGATAACATGACGGCATCGGAAGTACAGGGGTGCGTGCGGTTGCTTACCGAGCGAGGACTTCGCGATGGTTTGATTTTAGAGGCGTCCGGAGGGATAAATAGGGAAAATATAAAATCCTTTGCATCCACTGGTGTTGACATCGTTTCAGTCGGCTTGATCACACATTCGGCCAGATCTTTGGGCTTCTCTCTGAATGTGGTGGAATAGAGAGACTCTTTATATGTGTTCTACCATTAGATAAATTGGAATTAACCCCCTCTCCCGTCACCAATAAACAAGCTCTCTCACACCTATCCCCCTGCCTCCCGCCAGATGTATGAGGTAGAAAGCTAAATGGAAGCACTCTCTTTTCAACACTTCTGCCTGTATATTGATGCAAAGACTTCAATCCTGCTCCGCTTTTCTCTGAATGCTTCCCACTCCTCGATCAGTCTAAGGAATTCACGTCTGATTTTCTTCCAAATATCAAGCAAATAAGCCTTCCCAGCCCATACATCGAGCGGAGGGACGAGATTTGCCAAAATCCTCTTCATATTTGTATTCTTCCTCGGATAAATGATTGGAACAACGAAAAATCGGTTAATGGTGGCTATATAATTCTTCATTGAGCTATATCCTTTATCACAGATGATTAAATCGCCCATTCTCATTTTCTTCGAGGAATATAGCTTTTCAAGGAGTGAAATAAGTATCTTTGCATCATTTGGGCATCCATCGTAGAGTTCATAATCCAATAGCTCGTAATTCTCGGCGTCTATTGCTACGATCAGCTTAAAACCGACGTAATACCCTTCAGAGGGGTAATAAGACCATTTGTATGGTTTCCCGTCCTTTCCGATCCTTCTCCTGTTTCTCCACGTATTCAGGTCGATTTTAATCGGCG
>DAOUYX010000098.1 GCA_030665925.1 Methanosarcinales archaeon
GTCAATCCCGTCTAATGCTCGTTCCCATGCACCTTTCACGCCACGAAAAGCGTCATGTCGGTCGGGAACCGATGAATCAATACTGACGGCAACTGCTTTTACACCGCTGGATTTTAGTTCCTTCGCAACGGAATCGGTTATCAGCGTGCCATTGGTGCCCATCGCCACGATTAAACCCTTTGCTCTTGCGTACCGGGCGAGTTCAAAAACGTCATCACGAAGCAGTGGTTCTCCACCACTCAGTATCAAAATGGGTTTGCTTACTTCTACTATCTGGTCTATGAGCGCCTTACCCTCTTCCGTACTTAATTCCCTTTTCCCCGCTCGTTCATCCGCATCTATGTAACAGTGCGGACACCGCAAATTACAGGCGAAAGTCATGTTCCATGAGATAAGCCGTGGTATAAAGTTTTTTCGTTCACTAAATGAATGTGAATGCGGATGTTCTTGATTCTCGTTTTCAGACATTGTGAACTATTTGAAATATACTAAATATTCAACTTCATGATTATATAAAGTTGTCGGTTTTTTTCTCGTTGTATATAAACTATAACTTCCATCTATTTGAGACACTGATTAACACGGATTTACGCGGATTTATTTGAGTTAAGGGTTTGTGATTATCTCTAAAAAATCAACTCTTTTAAAATCTGGGTCGAAGGTCGCTATCTTATTGATTCCGTAATGCTTGCATGTCGCTGCGATTAAGGCATCGTTTGGAAGCAACCCGTATATTTTGCTGAATAGATAAGAATCCTTAAAAACTTGCATGTTCAGGTCTAATACCTTTATCAGATCATTCTGAATAAGTTCAAAAACCACATCAAATCTGTTTTCAACTTCTTGCCTCCCAATTCCTTTGATCCAAGCCTTTTTTATCTCAAAAATATTGTCTTTTTTTATACTATCCCCCACAATACCCACGATTGTCTTAAACAACGTTTCTTCGAGGGCATTGACCGGTACGAAAGCCTCGTGATGCGAAATTATCTTTTCAAGGGTTTTTGTCTTCACATAAAGTATTGCATCTATAAGGACCGAAGAGTCAATAACGACTGGATTCAAGATACATCTCCTCCAATTTCTCTGGTTTTAAACGAATGGATGTAAACCTCCTTAGTTTGTCTAATATCTCTCTCGCTTTTTCACTTTTGTCTACTTTTTCTTTTATTTCTATCCTTATTTCTTCCCCTTCCTTCAATTCCACGGGCATCAAAGGCTTAAACATACCCTTTTCATAGACAACTTCAATTATTTTTTGCATCTCTTAACACCTCCTTTATTTTTAGCTACATATTATTATCATCGGCTCCTGTGTATAAAAAGATATTTTTTAAAACAATGAAACCACGAGTAAAAATAAGCGGGTTATATATAGTTATAGGAGCGATTACAAAAAGGAAAGGCATAAATCCACTGTCGGGTGATGTAGATGGGAATGGTAATAGGAATGGAAGTAGAAATGGGAGAACTGTTCATAATCCTCGCTGGCATCTTGCTGGTTTTTGATTTTGTCCTGCTGTCAAAAGCAACGGCAAAGGACAAGAAGAAACTCGAATACGCATTTTACACTTCTGCCATCGCTTGTGCGTTGGTCGTGGCTTCATACTTCTCGCTTACATGGGCTTTTGTATCCGATAATTTCTCCTTAAGCGAGGTGTATACCTACAGTTCATCGAGCTTAGCCATCTGGTATAAGCTCGGCGACCCCTGGATAGGCAGTAGCGGGTCGATGCTCTTTGTAACTTTCCTCTTTGCTCTCGTATGCTTTCTGTACCGGTTTAAAGGATCGGGAAAAGAAAGCGAGTTTCGCACAACCACGTACAAAATATTGGACATCTTCCTCATCTTTCTCCTTCTTGTCACCTTGCTGAAGAGCCCTTTTGAGCTCTTACCCATAGTTCCAATGGATGGAGCGGGGCTCAATCCACTGCTGCAAACGTTTTGGGTGCTCATTCACCCACCTGTGATTTTCCTGGGATACATATTTGTCTTCTTCGCATTCGCACTGACGCTGGCGGGGATGATAACGGGGGAGAGCGAAAAGCAAGAAGTAAGAGAAGCTTTAAAACGTTCCCTTTGTGCAGCATGGCTGTTTTTGGCGCTTGGGATAGCTCTCGGGGGTTGGTGGTCTTACGAAGTTCTTGGCTGGGGAGGATACTGGGCTTGGGACCCGGTGGAGACAGCCTCTTTACTTCCCTTCTTAGCTCTCACCGCGTACTTTCACCTGCCTTCGAGGAGCAAAGATCAGGCAAAAGAACTCACGCTCACAATTACGTTTTCTATGATTATCTTCGCCTCCGCTCTGACCCGGGGAGGGTTATTGGAGTCGGTTCATGCCTTTGGGAAATCCCCTGTCGGACCTGCACTCCTGATATTCGCTTTTTGCGTTGTTCTTTACTTCTTCTATCTAACTCGAAGGGCAAATAAGCCACTTTATACTTTTGACCTTGACACTTCTTCTCTTTACTCTGTCGCTATTTTCGCCGCCTACTGGTCGCTGATATTTTTGTTAATTATATGCTTCCTTGGAGATGCAGCGCCAATAATAGGAGGCTTTTTCAGCGAGAACCCCATGAGCACGAGTCCCGAATTTTATAACAAATGGTGCTTCCCTTTCACGCTCGCCTTCGTAGCCGCTTTAGCCGGTTGCAATATTGGTCTGAAAATGAAGAGATATGTCATGTTAATCGTAGCGGTGCTGGGTATCGGAGCTGTTTTAGCGGCTCTCGGGCAACCAACGCCAAATCCACTTGCAAACCTCGGTCTTCCGCTCCTAATGGTGGCAGGGATTGCTATCGCTTGTAATTTCGCTCGGTTATTGTCAAAGAAGAATTCCTCTTCACGATTGTGGGGCAAGGCCATCGTGCATCTTGCTGTTATAATTATCTTAATAGGCGTTTTTGTCAGTTCTACTGCTGAAACAGAGAGCGGAAACATCATTGCAAAACCTGACTCCGTTATTGAGTCCTTAGGGATGCAAATTACATTGAATAATTTCACGGTGTATCCCGGCACCGGAAGCGTTTACTACCCCAAACATGCTATCGTAGGCCCTGAACACTCTGCTCTAAAAATGAACGTTGTTATCGAAGATGGTGGAAAGGTTCACCAGGAATCCCTGTGGATGTATTACTACACAAACCATGGCGTGGTGTCCGAACCTTCGATCATTTCCACCTTCGCGGGGGACGTGTATGTTTCCATGCACCCCACAAATTCCAGTTATAATTCCATGTTTTACGCTCTTATGGGGCAGGAAGTTCAACCAGAAGATTCGGTTATCGTCGTAAAGAGGGTACCTCTGATATGGCTTGTTTGGTTTGGGATAATATTACTGGGAATTGGGATGAGCATATTGCTGTTCAGCGAACTCCTGAAAATTACCAATCCCCAATACTACCAAAAACCTTAAAATATTTTTGGTAAAGCTTTTTGCTTGCAAAAAGGTTTATGGATGTTTCTCTGGAGGATGGCAAATACCGCAGGTTTCTTCCTTAACATCTACATCGTGGTCGTTGTGGCATGCCGCACACTCGTAGCCAGTATAATCTGGACTCTCATAGGCACGATACTCTCCAACCTTATGTGCCGTGTGATCAATCGCGGGATGACACTTAAAACATGAGATAGTGGGATCAGAGATTTTCTTTAAGGGTCTTTTATGTTCACTGTGGCATCCCATGCAATATTCGTTCTTTGGAGATGCGGGCGGTTTCTCCTCTATTTCCTCTGCCATTTCCTCGAAACTCTTTCCTTCAACCATTCCTTCTACATGGTGAAGGGCATGCCCCATAACCATAAACATTTCGGGTCCGTGCGGTTTATGGCATTCGTGACAATCTATGCCCTCATGAACTGACTCTTCCAAAGAGATGTAAAAGGGCTCCATTTCATGACAGTTCTCGGCACAAGCCGCCGGTTTGTGCATCTCTTCCATCATTTTGGGCATTATGACATTGACGCCAACGACAGCACCAACGACGACTCCAACGGTAACCACCACGACCAGAGCAATAATGACCTTCTCACCTGTTTCCATGCGCAATCTTTCTCCTAATCATATCCTTACTTTCCATTTTTCAATACAGTATATAAAGTTTTCGATTTTTTTGCGTCACAGGAAAATTTAGAAAACTTTATATAGTAAAATTATCCTCCCTTAAAAAGAGATGATACAAATGAACATCCTTGGAAGAATACGCGGATTCGCGTTCAATCCGTCAAAAGAATTCGCCGCATCTAAAGAAGACACCCTCACCGACGCTTTTAAGTATTACGTCCCTTTGCTGGCGATTCTCGCACTGATTCTCGCAATCATGGTGACAATTGTGGTGACCGCGATGGTATCAATGCTTGGATTGTCGAAGCTCACGTTAATGCCTGGATTACCTGAGCTCGGTAAAATCGCACCACTGCTCGGTGCAGGGGCTTTTGTGGGCATAATCGCCGCGGGCATAATCGCCGCCATTTATATCGCTGTTTGGCTCCACATCTGGGTGTACCTGTTTGGCGGTAGAAGAGGGCTAAAGCAGACAGCAAAAGCGATTACGTATGGTGCAACACCGTGCTTATTATTGGGCTGGGTTCCGGGACCGAACATCATCATCGCACCGATATGGTCTCTTCTCCTGGTAATCACCGGTGTAATGGAACTCCACGAGCTATCTTCCGGAATGGTAATCCTCGCTGTAATCCTTGCAATCCTCGTACCGGTGATTATCGTTGGAATAATTGCTGCTGTAATCGTTTCGACAATACTCTGATGACGTGAATTTGTTTTTCCAGCTCAAGCACGAGCACGTATTGGATGGCAAATCGTGCAGGTTTCTGGTCTAACTGTTATTCTATGGTCGTCGTGACAAACTATGCACTCATAGCCGCTATACTCCGGGAATTCCTGACCCATCCACGTGATATGTTCCTCAGTGGACATCGAACTAACCGATGTACCGGGTCAGTTAGTGCTCGCATTGATGCCCGTATCCGACCTTGGCGGTAATATTCTCAGCGTGCTGCATCAACGGGACAAGAAGACGCCTTCAGGTCGAATACCGGTTCAACTAACATTAGAAATAGAATCTCTTTCTATGCCCGGCGTGGATAAGAAGTCCTCTGCTTCGGTTACGCTCAGCGCAATAGGTAAAGAGGAACTAAAAGAAGCATTGGGTATTTTAGAGCGAACGGTGAACAAAAAAGGGCATCATGGTTATCTCCTCTATTTAAGGTTGTCCACCTTTCTTGTTTTCGCTATCGCCTATGGCGGGTTTGACGTGTACCCTATCTCCTTGCTGAACGTGAAATTGCCGTAGGCATCCGACTTATCCTCATACGTCATTCTGGAGGCTGGAGTATCTGCACCACGCCCATCCTCGACAAACGCATCCACACCCGCAGACACGCTACCAGTACCTTCCACATCTATTCCATAGTGCAAACTTCTTTCAGTAATCCCTACTTCGGTTTCGGTCGCAGCGTTGGTCACGACCATCTTACCATAAGCATTCACATCCTCGCATTTCGTATTAGATGAATAACGCATGCTTACCTGTTCATCGTAGCTTAACGAGCCCGGATCACCTGATTTATAGCCAATGCTTTTATCCACCGCGAGATTTGTCGTGCTCGCATCGACGCACTTCTCGAACTCCGTAGTCCCGTTTGAGCCAATCATTTTCTCATTGTGGAGAAGACTTCTGCTGCCACTTTCCCCTCTAAATTGTCCTTCCTCAACCACTGTCCTATCGCCTTTGAGATCAGTTGTGATAGACGTAGATGGTTTTGACGTGTAGTCAACCTTCTTGTGGAGGCTGAAATTGCCGCCGTATGCCGTAGACTTATCCTTATACGACATGCTGGAAGCGGACGCGTCCACACCCGCCGACACGCTACCTTTACCTTCCGCATCTATTCCGTAGTACAAGCTGCTTCTTGTAATCCTCGCTTCGGTTTCGGTCGTTGCGTTGGTCACGACCATCTTACTGTGAGCATTCGCATCCCGGTATTTCGTCTTAGATGAATATTGCATGCCTACCTGCTCAGAGTGGCTTAACGAGCCCATATTACCTGATTCATATACAATGCTTTTATCCACCTCGAGATTTGTCGTGCTCGCATCGACACACTTCTCGAACTCCGTAGTCCCGTTTGAGCCAATCATTTTATCGTTGTGAAGAAGACTTCTGCTGCCTCTTTCCCCTCTAAATTGTCCTTCCTCAACCACAGTGCTATCGCCTTTGAGATCAGTTGTGATAGACGTAGAGGTTTTTTTT
>DAOUYX010000126.1 GCA_030665925.1 Methanosarcinales archaeon
CTCACCGAATCTCGCGTCGTTACGTATATCGCCGAATCCACCTCAGACCTGAATCCCCCCTGCTTTCCAATTATTCCGACAACCCTGAATTTACTACCATTTATCGTGAGCCTGTCATTAACACCAACCTCATTACTAAAATAATCATGGGCAATGCTGTACCCAATCTCACATGCCTTGTGATCATTATCTCGTAAGGCTCTTCCTGATGCTTCTGTCCCTGCGCCACCGTCTTCTTCCAGCTGCACCGTCACCCCAAATACCGCATCCATATCTCGCGGTTCAATACCAACGATCTGCACCATGAACTTTTCACCGCGGTATTCCACTTCTTCCATCTCGCCCGTCATTGCTACCGCGTGTTTTACGCCACCGATTCGCTTCACCGCTTCCAGATCGCGGTCGGTAAAGCTCCCAAATGTGCCAATGCTGCCTAATTCCATCCTCATCGGCATTACCACGATGACGTCTGCCATCTCAACGAGTTCTGCCGTGATTGACTCCTGCATGCCGTAGCCAATGGACATCAAGGCGATTACCGCACCTATGCCCACCGTAATGCCCAGTATCGTGAGTGCAGCACGAGCTTTTCGTTCCTTTATATTCCTATATGTCAGCGAAAATGAATCCCTCATTATTCGTACCTCACCGCTTCGACCGGACTCATTCTTGACGCCTTCCGCGCGGGATAGAACCCTGATAGAACGCCCACAACCATCGCAACTGCCATGCCGCCAAGTAACACTTCGGGTTTCACCACCGCAGTCATTTCTATGCCCAATGCCGCGCCTGCGCCGAAACTGATGACTTTTGCCACGATAACACCAACTACGCAGCCAACCACACCGCCCACCAGGCTCACCATGCTCGATTCCAAGAGGAAAAGAGAGAGAACGTCACTGCTCTTAGCGCCTATCGCCTTCATCACGCCGATCTCATGTGTTCGCTCCATTACAGACATCAACATCGTGTTCATGATACCAATGGATGCGACAACGAGTGCGATTGCCGCTATGCCCACCAGGACGCCGCGAATAATATTAAAAACATCTCCAATCTGTTCTATCATGCTGCCCATCGTCATTGCCATGGCGAAATCATCGAGCCCGTGGTTATCATTTATCGCTTCCTCGATCTCCTCTGCTATCCCTTCCGCTTCATCTATGTCGTAGACCCTCACCATGATGTATTTTACCTCATCGGTTTGCAGAACTTCCTGTGAAGCACGCAATGTGAAAAAAAGATGGGGATCAACATCAGCAGCATACATCGTGCTTGCCTTTTCAAAAACGCCGACCACAATGAATTTCTCACCATTTATTATCAGTTTATCGTTGACGTGTATGACTTCATCGAAGAAGTCGTTGGCTACCCGGTCTCCAATGACGCACCCTTTAAAATCATTTTCCCTCAGCCATCTCCCTTCCTTGATCCCAACAGGATCCACATAGAAGCTCCCCAGCTCTTTGGTATCACCACCGAGGATAAAAATGGGCGATCGTTCGTTCCGATACTCCACTTCCGCGGCATCGTACGTCATTGCTGTTATGTCCTTGATACCGGCTATCCGCTGCACGTCTTTGACGTCTCTATCGGTAAAACTCCCCAGTTCCACGTAGGTCGCACCCGTTATTCTGCCTGGCACCACCGAAATCATATCTGCCATCCCCGTCAATTCACCGGTTATCGCCTCTTCCATGCCATAGCCGACGCTCATCAAAGCGACAATAGCAGCTATACCCACCGCAATACCCAGCACGGTGAGTATCGAACGCGCTCTTCTCTCTCTTATGCTCCGGTACGCCACCAGGAATTTGTCTCGCATTGCTCAATCAAGTACCATCCCGTCTCGCATCCGCTTTGTTCTACCTGCGTGGGCTGCAATCTCGGGATCGTGTGTCACCACAATGATCGTTCTTCCCTCTTTATTCAAACCTTCTAAGATGTCCATTATTGCATTTCCAGTCTCTGTGTCCACATTTCCCGTTGGCTCATCGCCGATGACGACTTCCGGGTCATTTGAAAGCGCGCGTGCAATCGCCACCCGCTGCTGCTGCCCGCCGCTCAGTTCCGATGGTTTATGGTGCACGCGGTCGCCAAGTCCGACATTGACAAGCAGTTCCTCCGCTCGCTTCAGCCTCGTATCTCGTCTCACACCGGCAAAGAACATCGGAAGCGCGACGTTTTCTACCGCATTTAACGTATGAACGAGGTTAAATTGCTGGAATATGAAACCAATTTTCTCCCTTCTTATCTCCGCAAGCTCGTTTTCGTTCAGCGTTGCGGTATCTGTGTTATCGATGAATACAGAACCGCTTGTGGGCGTATCCAGGCAGCCGATCATATTGAGCAGAGTGGACTTGCCCGAGCCCGAAGGTCCTTTTATCGCGATGAACTCACCGTCTTTTATCTCTAAATTCACATCGCGCAGTGCATGAACTTCCGCATCACCCATCCGGTAAACCTTCGTCAGATTTTCAGTGTGGATCATTTATTTTATTGCTCTTACGTAGTCTTCGCCCTCTATTTCCTCTCTCGCCGCCCTCGCTTTCGCTTTACCCTAATCCAGACAGCCAGAACGACAAGGACAAGAATGACTATTAGTGCACCAAATAGCATCGGATTCGGTAACTCGCTCTTCTGGGGTTCCCGTACCTCTACCTGCACCTCGTAACCTTCTGTTTCGTATTGCCTGTCGGTGTCAACATCTTTGAACAGCACTTTAAAGGGTATTGCGGTATCGCCGACATTCAAATCGCTCGTGTGAATGTCAAAAGAAGCGGAAAAGACATCGCCGGCTTCCATGTCCCCGATAAAATATTCTGAAGGTAGCATTTTGAGCCCTTCTATCGCGGGCACCACGGATACCGCTTTAATATCCTTTGCCATCCCGTTAGCGACGTCGAAATCTATCCTCGCGACGTCACCTTTAAAAACAAATTCAGGCGCATTCACCAGGATAAGTTTCACATCTGAGCTGCTCTTTATCTCGACAGACGATGTAAGCTCGCTGTGATGTACATTGTTACCATTTTTATACGTTGCCTCGAAATAGATGTCATGATCTCCTTCAGAAAGAGGAGTAAGCGTGAAATCCACCGCTCTTTCTTCATAGGCTTCTAAATTACCGATGAATATTTCTTCTGGCGTGAATTCTAACGCATCGTTGCTTGATTTCATAAGTACATTCACACCGCTCACTGAATTGGGCCGATTATTCGCCACGACGATCGCTATCTCCTTTGACTCGCTGATCGAAATCTCCGAAGGTATATCCTGCTCGAGTAAACGCACTTCACTGCTGTCCACTTGTACACGGACAGGAAAGCGCACATTTTTGCCATTATCCACTTCTATATACACTTCGGGGAAATACGTGCCGTCACGAGCATAGGCAGCAGCTTTTATCGGCAACGAGATTGTTATACTTTCACCCGGTCCTAAAGCGCCCACGTTTAAGTATTCTGCGCGTTGGGAACCCTCTTTCATCCATTCTACGTCTCTGCTTCTGCTGCTCAGCCGTATAGTATCTATCTCTGCACTTATACTTCTCGTTGAAGTGGTTGTGGTGGTCTTATCCGGGGTGCTCGATGATTGCTCAACGGTCGTTTCTAACGATTGCGTATCCATATTTTTTATGGTTAGCGTAATCGTGCCGGTGTCGCCGGGCATCAAGACTGTAGGATCCACGGTGTAATCGGTAATCATGACCGCAGGACCCTCGGCAGCGGACGCTGTGGCTGCCATAAGGAGCAATAAAAAGACCACAGCAAAAAGCGCCGTCATAAAACCCCCGATTTTCTTTCTTCCTTCTTTCATTTATTCACCTCATACTGCTCAAGCGTCTTAATTGAGTCCTTTATGAGTCGTTCGGAAAATAATACCTGTTTGTAATAATTTTCCACAATCCTTAGTTCCTCTTCGGAGTTTTCTGATTTTTCCAGTTTATACTTTTCAATTATTTTTGGCAGTTTGTATTTTGATGGCAATATGATATTTTCGTATTTTCTTCTCATGAGTTGTATCCACATAGCGAGCATGTCCTTCTCCATGTAATAATATACTTTTCTCGATTTGGGTTTCTTTGATCTTTTAACTATCCCTGCTCTTTCTATAAATTTCATAGCTGTGCTTATTGCGGATAGACTATATCCAGTTCTTTTCGCCAGTTCGTCGAGAGCGATTTCTTCTGGTTCTATAAACAGGATACCGATGATCCTTGACGATAGCTCATCAAGACCGTTAACTTTGCTGTTTTCGGTCATAAGATCTATAAATTCATCTTTAGGGGATCCCATCATCTTTTCCACCTTTTATTTTTTTCATAATCTTCTGAACTTTCGCTATATTATGAAATGTGTGAAAAACAGTATTTAAATGTTTCGGTTTTTTACCGGTTTCTGTATATGCGGATTGTTTTTAGCCCTCCGAAGGAAATACTATCTCCGCAATAGAAGATAATTCAGTGTTAGAGTTGCGCACAACAATAGCTCTTATCTTTAGCTGTGAGAATCAGACGATTTTTGGCACATCATCATTCTTTGGAGCTTTAGAGTTATGATCTTTTATCATCTTCTTTGGGCTCAGTCCCCGCGCTCCTATGACCGAAATAGTAGCCCACGATTGATGCAAGTATTGCCAGCATTGCGGTTATTATCTCATTAACACCTCCGAATAGAATCATCATAATGGCGATGATGACAATAAGATTGGCGAAGTCACATTTGTTTCTTCTTTTGCACTTGCAACCGCAGCAGCAGATGCAGTAAAAAATAAAACCGCCAGCGCTGAGGTTAATAGCCTCTTACCCCATCTAAATCTACTCTTCATTTTTCGCCACCATCATCTTTTTAGTGCCACTTCTAATAGGTCACCGATAAACGTGCCCGCTAT
>DAOUYX010000195.1 GCA_030665925.1 Methanosarcinales archaeon
TGAACTTTCAGAGTTGCCGTGCGTGATGTTCCGGGAACAGAACCGAGGACTGAAGTTCAGTCCTGAAGATGGGATGAGTGTGATAGTCCGGGGACATATAAGCGTGTACGAGAAGCGGGGAAAGTATCAGTTATACGTGGATGAGATACAGGAGGAGGGCATAGGTGCACTCTATCGTGCATTTGAGCAGTTAAAGAAGAAGCTGAAGGAGGAGGGGTTGTTTGACGTGGTGTATAAGAAGCCGATACCAGGTTTTCCACGCCGAATTGGTATTATCACTTCGCCAACCGGTGCTGCTATCAGAGACATATTGAAGATTACGAAGAAACGGTTCCCGCATGTCCATATTTTGCTTGCTCCCGTTGCAGTGCAGGGCGAAGGAGCCTCATCGCAAATTGTAAACTCCATTCAGCTTATGAACCGATATAGTGCAGAACGGGAGAAGATAGATGTGCTTATACTGGGTAGAGGTGGGGGTTCGATAGAGGAACTGTGGGCGTTTAACGAAGAGTGCGTTGCGCGTGAGATTTTCACATCGGCAATTCCGGTGATTTCGGCGGTGGGACACGAAACTGACTTTACCATCGCGGATTTCGTGGCGGATAAGCGCGCAGCGACACCGTCAGAAGCTGCAGAGTTTGTCGTGCCGGACACGCGGGAGATAGAGAAGAACCTGAGTTCTTTAGAGTTGAGGATGCGGCAGAACGTTTTTAAAGCGATTGAATATTACAGGAAGCAGTTAGCGAGCATAGAAAAGAGCGTTTTATTTCGAAAGCCTACCGAGCGGATAAACCAATATCGGCAGACGGTAGACGAACTCAAGCGGAATATGGTTGCGGAGATTACGCATCTCGTGACGTTGCAGCGTAAAAATGTGCAGGCCCTTACGGGCAAGCTGGACGCTTTAAGTCCTTTAGCAATCCTTGAGCGGGGATATAGTATCTGCTCGAAACTGCCGGAAGGGAAGATTGTACGGAGTGTGGATGAGATTTCGGTTGGTGATGCGCTTAAGGTGTTATTCACGGATGGAGAGGCAATTTCAGAAGTGAAGGATAAAAGTGCGAAGAAGCAACAATGAACTGGCGAATATCAAGAATTAGAATTTTCTTTAGTTTGCAAAAACCTAAACCATGTGTTTGGGTATTTACGGCTCTGAGCAACGGCGGAAAGAACGAAGAGATACGATTCTCTGAAGGTCTTAGGTATTTCTTCAGGGGGTATTTTAGGGGATTTGAGAACAGAGACAACAAAGTTCCAATCACTCCCCCGTAATGATGTGTGACGCCCATCTCACGATTTTGATTGAGTAGCTTCTATACACATCCTTACGATATGAAGGGATGAATCATTCAAATCACGATTGATGAAAACGGTAGTGAAAGCAGAACTTTAAAGACTCTGAAGGAGAGACGGAAAAATATTATGACGAAAATCGCCTTGCTCTATGGTTCAAGGTCCGAATTGGGCGTTCGGCCAAAAGTCAAAATCCTGCGTCAGGGCCAAATTTGCTCCATAATATCCACAACACAATAACGCATACAATAAAAATAATAAGACCACCGACTATCGGTTTAACTACTTCTTTAAATCCTATGACAGGTGTAGGCGTTGGTGTAGGTGTTGGCACTGCGTCATGCCATGCCTCAACAGCATCAGCAATGATCTCCCCCCCACCATAAGCAAAAAGTACAACTACAACAATAATCCCCGTTATTACCGCAGCTAATAATATCTTCACCATATCACCATCAGACATTTTCCAACTTTTTCCCCCATTAATAAAATATCCCCTTTACATTATTTAATTCTTCACCCATTTATTTCCAGCATCACCGCTTGTCGTTTACAAAGGAATGGGAATGTAACGCGGGTTGCCTTTCTCAACAACCGCTCTGCTCATACCCATAAGCCGCTTTCAATATCCTATCCTCTTCAAAATGCTTACCCACAAGCTGCAAGCCAATTGGCAACCCTTGTGAAGCCCCGCACGGAATGGATATTGAAGGAACACCCGCCAAATTAATCGAGACAGTGTTAACATCCGCGAGATACAGAGAAAGCGGGTCTTTTATCCGTTCGCCAAGTTTGAAGGCAACGAAAGGCATCGTTGGCATCGCCAATATATCATGCGTCTTCAACGCATCCTCAAATTCGTGCTTTATCAGTGTGCGTACTTTCAACGCTTTTAAATAATATTTACCGTAATAGCCTGCTGAGAGCGCGTACGTGCCGAGAATAATCCGCCTTTTTACTTCCTCGCCGAAGCCCTCGCCCCGTATCCTCGAGAACGTTGTATGCCAGTCCTCATCCTTGCCAGTCCTGAGCCCGTACCTGAGCCCATCAAACCGTGCGAGATTGGATGACGCTTCTGACATTGCGATGAGGTAATACGAAGCAAGCGCATATTTCAAGTTCTGCATGCTTATCTCCTCGTAGCTCGCACCTAAGTCCTCAAATTTGTGTACCGCGTCCCACACGGACTTTTTAACTGCCGGAGAAGCGCCCTCGATGAACTCTTTGGGAACGCCGATCCTCATACCCTTG
>DAOUYX010000004.1 GCA_030665925.1 Methanosarcinales archaeon
CTTGCTATCGGGTTAGAAACCGCAAATGATTTCATCAGGTCGAACTACATAAAAAAGGGGTTCTCGTTCGACGATTATAGAAAAGCGGCGGAGATTGTGACGGGATGTGACGCGACGGTAAAAACGTATCTTCTGCTCAAACCGCCGTTTGTATCCGAGAAAAAGGCAATAGAAGACGTTATCAAATCTGCGGAGCTTGTATCCGATTATTCTTCCACAATCTCGTTGAATCTCTGTAATATACAGAAGTACACGCCGTTAGAAGCTTTATGGCGGCGAGGATATTACAGACCACCGTGGTTATGGAGTGCTGTTGAAGCGATAAAAGAGATACGAAAACGAGAGATTGTGGTAATGTCAGACCCCGTGGGTGCGGGATATAAACGTGGCCCGCATAATTGCGGTTCGTGCGACCTGGAGATAAAAGAAGCGATAAAGAAGTTTAATATAACTCAAGACATGTGCGTATTAGAACGCCTCGACGAGATAGAGTGCGAATGCAAGGATGTATGGCGTGCACTGCTAAAATACGATGCTTTTTTGTTTGATTCCATCTTAGAAGGAAAAAGGTTAACGAAAGAGACAAGAAAACCTAAATTGTTGACACTGATTAACGCAGATTAACACAGAAAAATTAACAATGTTCACCCTAAATAAATCCGCGTAAATCCGTGTAAATCTGTGTCTTAAAGAGAAGGCAGTTATACTTTATATACAAAAACAAATTTTTAGGATGTAAGTCAAATACGAACATGGGCATACTCGCGAATATAAAAGGAATGGTGGACTATAAGAAGTACCTGAAAACACTCATTCTGGCAATTGCACTCGCGTTTCTCACGCTTTACATCGCGTTTGGCTTGATGTTCTTTACAACAGAAGGAAATACCGTTCCGGGGCCGTTCATATTGCTAACCTTTGCCGTCTTCTTCATTATTTTTACCGTGTTTTACGAATCGAAAGTTAAAAGCAGTAGTAAGAGCAAGAGCAAAGATAAAGAACGCTTGAAATCGCTTATTAAAGGCTTATTCCTCGGTATCTGCGCAACCTTCGCATTCGTTGCCATTATCGGCGGTATAAAACTCACGATGGAAGGGGAGATACCGGATACAAATCTGATAATCTCTGCGTTGGCGATATGCATGATTGCAAGCATGGTATTTCTCAGCTTGCTGAGACCTTCGTAATCAATTAAAGCGATATTTTAAGAAGCCGCTCTATTTTCCTCCGCACCTCGTCGGTTGGTATTATCTCCTCGTGTTCTATCTTCCGCAACAAGGATTGCTTCTCATTTATCCTCTGTGCAAGTTCTGCTTGTTTCAGCCCTGCTTTCTCCCTCGCCTCTTTTATCTTTCGACCGTACTCATCGCCAATTTCCAGCCCCTCTTCTATCTCGTGGTCCATCTGCTCATATAATCTCCGTTTAGCCTGAGTGAGCTTCGCTTGTTCACTACCTATGGTTGTCCTTGTTTTTACTTGTGCTTGTACTTGTGCATCATCCGTTACAGCCGTTCCGTGCCGTGCACACGTTTTACATACTCGCAGCTTTGAGCTGCCTATTGCTATGTATTGCGCCTTTCCTTCTATTTCCGCACCGCATATCTCGCACTCGGTCATTTTATCTCAAACTCTCGTGCGTTCTCAATAATTTATATAGTATAAGTGAAGAGATAAATAACGGGGATAAAATGAAAGCAAGCAGTAGCGTAACGCCGTCAGACGATGATTATTCACGATACTTGCGGGACAGGATAAAGATGTTGGAGGATGCAAATATTCGGTTGAGAGCGAGGCTGGAGCGGGTAGAGCGCGAGGCTGGATTTTACGAGGATATGCGAACTCGTTACGAGGGAGAGATACGGAAGTTGCGGTCGGAACTGGAGAAGTTGCGAGCACCACCGCTGATAATAGGAACAGTCGTCGAGGTGATAGATGATAAAAGGATGGTGGTGCGGAGCAGTACGGGACCGCGATTCGTGGTCAATTACTCGCATTTTATAGACCCCAAAGATGTTTTTGCCGGTGCACAAGTTGGCTTGAATCAGCAATCGCTGGCGGTGGTTAGTGTGCTCCCGTCCGCGAAAGACCCTACGGTGTACGGTATGGAAGTAATAGAATCACCGGACGCGGACTACGGAATGATAGGCGGGTTGGATGAGCAGATAGAAGAGATAATGGAGATTGTCGAACTTCCGCTGACCGAGCCGGAGCGGTTTGAGTGTATCGGTGTGGTGCCACCAAAAGGTGTGCTTCTGATAGGAGAGCCCGGTACTGGTAAGACATTGCTTGCAAAAGCCGTTGCAAACCGCACATCCGCCACGTTTATACGAGTCGTTGGCTCGGAATTGGTGCAGAAATACATTGGCGAGGGTGCGCGGATGGTGAGGGAGCTGTTCGAATTGGCAAAGGAAAAAGCCCCATCCATATTGTTCATTGACGAGATAGATGCGATAGCAGCACGTAGAGTCGAGGATGGCACCTCAGGAGAGCGCGAAGTGCAGCGGACGATGATGCAACTGTTAGCAGAAGTAGATGGGTTTGACCAAAGGGGAGATGTGCGGATAATAGGAGCGACGAATAGACCGGATATTCTCGACCCAGCATTGCTTCGACCCGGGCGATTTGATCGTATCATAAGAGTGCCGATACCAGATGTGGATGGGCGAAAGGAGATATTTAAGATACACACCGCCGCGATGAAGATGAAGAAGGATGTAGATTTGGATACTTTGGCGGGAGTTACTGAAAGTGCTACTGGCGCGGATATAAAGGCTATTTCCATCGAAGCGGGTATGTTCGCAGCGAGGAAGAAGAAGAAAGCAGTGGGAATGGACGAGTTCGAGCAGGCGATAAAGAAGGTAAAGGAAAGCAAGCAGTGGGATTATCTCGGTACTAAAGAGGCCGGGGTGATGTTCGCATAAGGGGCCAGACCCCCCTTATCAACCCTCCCAGCCAAATCAGTCTCTTTTAAACCACCTTGACCAAAAGAAAAAAAACATTTTCACCTAAACGCTTTTTGAATGGATGGCTCTGGAAGGACACTAAAACCAAAGAAAGTTTATTTCTGCGATAAGAGATGACTTATCAAAATGCCAAACTCCAAATTGAGTGCTTTAAGGGAAGAAGCGAAGAGGAAAACGATACATATCTGCGGCGTTGCAATTCCCGTGCTTTATTACTTTTTACCAAAGGATTTAATCGTTCTCGGCTTTGTTCTTTCACTTTTTATTATTTTTATCATTGAATGGTTACGATTTCGTGGAGTCGTCTCATTGCCGTTTCTCAGGAAGAATGAGAAGAAGGAAATCGGTGCGCATGTATTTTTTGTTATAGGCGCGTTTATAAGCATTTTAATCTTCGAGAAGAGCATTGCCATAGCAGCAATCTGCATGCTGGCGATAGGAGATGCCGCTTCTGCTCTTGCCGGAGAGGTGATGAGCGTCAATAACCCGGAAATGCAGGGAAAAAGGATGAAGCCTCCCGCGGTGATGCTGGTGATGTTCGTTACTTGTTTGATAATAGGATGGCTGGCTCTCCACTCGTTACCAGTGGCAGTTTTTGGCGCGCTTGGCGCTGCGATAGCGGATGGCGTGCCCTTTAAAGTTCAGAAAGTGGCAATAAACGATAATCTCACGATACCGCTGTTTTCAGGCTTGCTGATGAGTTTTGTCTTGATGTTTAAATTTTAACCACGAGATTACACGGAAAGAGTACATTTTTGATATAGCCTCCAGTCTAAGAATGTTTCAATGCCCACCCCCGCTCTTCCATGTAGCGATACGCCTGCTCAATAGCGTCAGTTTCGGCATCTTTTTTGCTGCCAAACCACCCCTCACTTCTCACGCCCGGCAGTTCGACACACTCCCCGGTTTGGAGATCTTTAATCGAGCACGTTTCTATTCGCCACCGTTTCTGGTGTGCCGCTCCTTGTGACTCGTACGTGAATCTTATTTCTGGATTGCAGTGGTTTTTTCCCCTGAACTTGTTCTCAAACCGGTTTCTGATAGGCAGGAAGTCTTCCGCCGTTGACATTTTCTCTTTCACCTGCTCAAAAATGCCAAAATTTCGCAGAAACTTCTCCACCTCCTTCATTCCCTGTAGCCTCTCGCTATCCCAATATATCGCACCGCAAATAGCCTCGAAAACGTCTGCAATCACCTTCGAGCTTATGTTCTCTCTCTGTTCACCTGCTCTGACGTAATCTCTGAGTCCTATTCTTTCCCCGTATTCAGCCAAGCGCTGGTTATTCTCAAGTTCCGACTTAAGAAGGGTCATTTGCCCTTCATCGAGTTCCTCCTCCATGAGGTTCTCTGTTAGTATCAGACTGATAACTCGGTCTCCGAGGAATTCGAATCTTTGATAATTCGCGGAACCGGGATGTTCTTTGGAATAAGAACTCGTGGTTATCGCTTCTTCCAGAAGTGCTTTGTTCTTAAACGGGTAGCCAATGAGCTTTTCTAATTCTGAGAGTTTTTCTGTTATATCTTCGGTTCCTGTTTCCGATAGTTCGTTCATCAAAGTTCGATTTGGTGATGTCTAATGCTACCCCTTCACCACTCTTCCACCATTAATCCCTCTATCCTCTTGAAATGCGCCACGTCTGCGGTTAATAGTGTTAGATTGTGCACAAGCGCCGTAGCTGCGATGTAGGTATCATTGACGCCAATTTCTTCTCCTTTAGCTGTTAGTGTTGTCCCAATTCTCGCCGCTCTTATTGCAATTTCTGGACTTACTACGAGAAAAAAGAACCTCAGAAGTAACAGTTCTGCTTTTTTCACCGCTTCGTTGTACTTCCTCGAGTCAATTTTGTATTTCCGATATATGCCCCAATAAAACTCATAGAGTGAAATGGTGGAGATAGCATGCCTTCCCTCCGCGTCTAACTCTTTTGCTTTCTCCAGTACCCCTTTTCCTCCGATATCAATCTCAATTAACACGCTTGTATCTAACAGCTTCATTTTACACTCGCTCTTTACCGAGTTTTTTTAATGTTAGGTTACTTGCCCTTTTCAATTCTCGTTTCACTTTATCCCAATCTTCCTTTGCGAGTATCTGAGTGCCAACAACATCTTCTATGCACAAATTCTTTTTTGAAAGCCGCAGTATAACCTCGCTTAAGCTCTCTTTATCTTTTTTCTCCATTAAAAGCGCTTTATACACCTCTTCCTTAATCGGGATTGTTATTTCTCCCATTATTCGTCATTTATACTTACGCTACAACGAAATAAAAAGATAATCGTGTAGCCACAAAAAAGGATTGGAAAAATAGAAGAAGAGGACATGCCTATCTATGTCCTCAGAGTGCTGCGTTTATTCGCTCTACTTATCGATGCATGTCGTTGGACTGACTAAAGCCCTAACACCTCTTTAAGCTTGAACTGGTATTTGCCCAATGTACCGCCGAAGTTCCCTGCGGTTATCTTCACCACGCCCGGAACCTTAACCGCCGCTTGTATCCCCACTTTCATCGCGTCCTTAACCGCTTCTTCGCTAACGCCGTCAATCACGATCTCAAAAACGCCATTTACATCCGCAGGCAGTTCCGAGCCTTCTATTTTGTCCTTCAACGTCGGGCAGTACTTCTCATTCACCGTGGCGTGCATGAACTTGTACTTCAGTGAGCCCGTTTTCGAGCCTGATGCAACGACACCGCCGGTAAACGGAGTGATTGTGCCTTCTACTTTGCCTATGGCAGCAACGGCATCCTCAGCCGCTGTTAATGCTGTCATCTGATCCTTCGCGAGGATGAAGAAATTCCCGCCGGCAACTCCTGCCTTCGCTCTCAGGTCGTTCTCCACCACGAATTCGCCGCCCATTACGGGCAATCGCCACACAGTCCTGCCGTCAAGTTCCTCCTTCGTTTGAAAACCGTCCGCGAAGAACGACAGCTTGAAGCCTGTATTGAACTCCTTCTCGGCTTCTTCCTCTTTCAGCGCGTTAAAAGCCGACGCTGTCGCGCAGGTGAGTACGCACTGACCTACCCTCGCAAGCAACTGCTCATCCAGCGCCTTGTAGCCAAAGGTGCAGATAAGTATGGCAACGCCGGGTCTACCATCCGGAGTCGCCTCCGCAGGTACGACAACGTCCACACCCGCCTCTGCCGGGCACATTATTACGGACGTGCCGAAACCCGTCGTCTCTTTCGCCGCTTCCATCGCCCATTTCTCGTTCACCGCCGTTATCAACACTCGCGCAACCTTTATCGGAAACGCCTCAGCAAATGTATCCTCTATCTCTACTCCTTCTAATTCCATCTTTTTCCACCTTGTTGAGGGAAGAGGGTAGCGAAGTACAAAAGGTTTTCTATTTTTGTCTTCTATCTACTACCGCTCGGCTCTTTGAATTTTTATCCACACGAATAAAAACGCCGATACGACGCAGATATTCTGCAGAGAAACCGTTACCGTGAATCAATAAATCTATCAGGTCTTCTACCTCGTCTATATCCGCACTGATAAAAAAAGAATCGTGAACGGCATGGCTCAAATTCCTCCGCTTCGCCGTTTCTATATGTGCCGAAAAGCTCAGACCATAATAAGAAACAAAGAAAGCGTACGGCTTTCGCAGGAATAAAGCGTTTGTGCCCCCTTTTCGCCCAGGCACTATCACCACCTCCTCATCATGCTCGATGATTTCATTTATGCTTTCGGGTGTAGTCAGCGGGACGTCAGCCATTATTATCAGCACTGGCTCTTTCTCCTCTGCTATAACCTCGTTTAGCACTTCGTTCAGCCCCCTTTCATCCTCTCTAACACTTACCGCTAATGTCGCCTTAGCACCGTTCAACTGTGCTTCGCTTAATATTCCCTCCCTTGAACCCGTTGAAATTATCTCGGCTTCTTCTATTTTCGACTCGGATAACGCAGCTAAAACATCCTTCAACATGCTTAGAGCGAGTTCTTCTCGCTCGCTTTCACTAAAAAAATCACCCAATCGCGATTTTGCGCCTTCCTTCTTAAACGGTATAATTGCTTTCACGTCCACATCGTTCAAATATTTGAAAAAAATCTTGTAAATACCAACTCAAAAACCAGGGTAAGATTCTTTTTAGTCACATTTGGATTTCGAATTTGTAATTATGATTTTGATCGCTCGTTCAGTCCATTAAGCACACTCTCGCACTTTTTGCGCATTATCCTCGCCGCTTCTTCTATTATCGTATCCTCTGGCAAAGCGCCATCACTCTCAACAGTAAAAAGTAAAGCATCTTTATGCTCTTCGTCTGGCATATCTTTGTAGCTGCAGGCAGTAACGGGCTGCCATTTCGCATGCTCTTTACCTCTGCCCAACTTTGCTATCGCTTCGAGCGCTATCTTTTGCCGCGCAATTGATTTCATGCCACCAACTTCTCTCTCCGCTGAAATCAGCTTCACAATCGGTATATTCTCAAATGCCGCCTCCACTTTGGGATCGGACGAGATGAGTTCCTTAGAATAAACCGTTGTATACCCCCCCCTTCCGGGGCTTATCGCCTTCAATGTCAGCGAAATCCGATCATCCGCACCATAATCACCGAGGTCAGTTTTCAATGGTATCAGAGCTAAACGCATCGCTAACTGCTCATCGTACAACAACGAGGTATTCTCGTGGATCTTCACTTCGTCAATTGCAAGCTTCGGCACTTCCGCAATCATTGCTCTTCTCAGCGCATTTGCAAAACGCAGTTTCACGCCCGAAAGCATGAATTGCACCTCGTTTTCCCCGCGTTCCAGTATTTTTACGTCCATAAACTTTTAAACTCTTCTTCCCCTCTTACCACCGGGACGCTTTGTGCCGTCATGCGGTATTGGCGTCACGTCCTCTATCTTCCCTATTCGCAGCCCTGCGCGAGCAAAAGCTCTTATCGCAGCCTGCGCGCCGGGAGCCGTACTTCGCGATTTACGCCCCGCCGCCGCCTTTACTTTCACTCGTATCCCCGTTATTTCCCGCTCCTTAAGTTTATCCGCAAGTTGGTTTGCCATCTGCATCGCGGTATACGGGGAACTCTCATCGCGGTCCGCTTTTGCTACCATTCCGCCGGAAGCGTGTGCGATCGTTTCCGCACCCGTTATATCCGTAATCGTGATAATGGTGTTGTTAAACGAGGAAAATATATGCGCTATTGCCCATCTCTCATCTATCATTTCTATTCACTCACCGCCTCCGCTTCTCCTTTATCCTCGACTACGGTGATGGGTGCTTGCCCATAGTATCCGATTTTCCTTTCCTCCTCCACGTCCACAATATAAGAAGGAATGGTAACCCGTCTACCGTCAACCGCAATATGACCGTGAACGATGAGCTGCCGGGCGTGTTTTAACGAATTGGACAGCCCTTTTTTATGTACCCTCGTCTGTAGCCTCCTTTCCAGAATGTCCTCCACGTTCAACGCCAGAACATCTTCTAATCCCGAACTCGCACCTTCACCTACCTTCAATATACCCCGTCTTCTCAAGGCTGCCAGGATGGCTTCTTTCTTCTGTAACGTATGCTCTGCAGGCTCCATCCCCGCCATTTCCGCTAACATCGCCCTTATTTCCCTTCGATATTTCTTTGTGACGCTTGCCGCTTTCCATATCTCTCTCTTGTTCTTCAGCCCGTACGTCTCTACTAACTCTCTTTCCTCCTTTATCCTCGTCGTCTCCCAGGGCCTTCTTGGCTTTTCATATCTCTTCTTGCTTTTCTTCGGATGTCCCATTTTATCTACCTCGCTCCCTCGCTCCAGCCTTTGCCGCGGCTGCTAATTGCTTCTTTCTTATTACGCCCACTACCAATCCTTTCCGTCCCGTGGATTTGGTTCTTTGACCCCGCGCTTTCAGTCCCCGTTCATGCCTTATGCCCCGATAAGACCGTATCTTACGCAACAGATTTATGTCATCTCGTAACTGCAACACCTGATCAGACCCCATGATATGCTTGTCCTCGCCACTAAGTAAGTCCTTCCTCCTGTTCAGCATCCAATACGGCAATCGCTTCTCCACAGTATTAATAGTGCCCTTTAACTGCTCTATTTCATCATCCGTGAGATTACCCATCTTCATTCCCGGGTCTATACCCGTGGAAATAACAATTACCTTCGCTACTCTTCTGCCTACCCCTTTTATCCCGCATAGCGAATACACTACGCCTCTTTTACCATCTAAGTCAGTATCCAGTATCCTGACAATATGCTTGAATTCCTCTTTTTCTTCTTCTCTCTTCTTCGCTTTCGCTTCTTCACTCATTTTTTATGTTTTTCTTTTAGCACAGGTTTTCTTTTTTTCTAAAAAGAAAAAGTGTTGTTTCGCCGAGGAAGGGATTTGAACCCTTGAGTTCCTTTCGGAACACAGGCTATCCAGTCTCACGAGTTCCAGGCCTGCGCCTTACCGCTCAGCCACCTCGGCTTGCTTTGCTTTGCTCTTCCAACCCTTCGGATATGTCCCGGACTTCATAAGTACTTTCTTTGTTTCTACACATATACCTTTTTCCGCTCTGTACATATCTTCCGAGTTCAGCGTTGCTTCGCCTCGACCCACTGCCTCCCCTTTCACTGTATATAATACCACAGAATCTCCTATATTTATTCCTTCTTCGATTCTTGAGATACCCGGCGCGGCGAGGTCTGCGCCGTGGCATATCGCATCAACCGCGCTATCCTTTATGATTATACATGGCAGATGCCCAACCGCGTATTCCATTGGCATGATGAGTTCCCGTAGAAGGCTCTCGTCTCCTTCTTCAAAAAAAACATAAGCATCCTTCAAGTCGTGCAATCTCGTGAGAGTATCCTCAGTGAATGGGAATGATTTCGTCCTTCGCAACTGCGACATGTGCGCACCCACCCCTAATGCGAGCCCGATGTGATGGCAAAGCATTCTTATGTACGTTCCCGCCTCGCAACCCACTTGCATCAACACATCCTTGCCCTCCACTTCTTTTATCTCGATATAATGCACGGCTCTCGTCCTTATCTGCCTCTTGACCGCGGACTTCAGCGGCGGTCTTTGATATATCTCGCCCACGAATTCCCCACATACATCCCTCAGTTTATCCTCATTAACCTCCCTGTGCAGTCTCATCACGCACACGTACTCCTTATCGCCAACGAACGTATCCGCTAACTTCGTTGCCGCTCCAAGCAAAACGGGCAGCACTCCCGTGACCTTCGGGTCAAGCGTGCCCGTATGCGCCGCCTTAGTTATCTCCAATATATCTTTTACCCATGCAACAACCTCATGGGATGTGGGACCTGCAGGCTTATCTATATTTACCACTCCTCGCTCGATATGCTCTCTTATCGAGCGGGCTTCTGGTGCACAGCCGTATTGTGGATCAGTAGAAGTAAATGTTTTTTCCAATTTGCATCTTTCTAACGGCTTTTCGGGTTTAATCATCCATGACATAAATCAATTTATTTCGTATAAAGTGGTTCTTCTCTTAGGTGTTCTTCCCGCATCCTTTATGACCCGCTCGAAATCCTCCGGACTCATATACTCGCCAGCCAGTGAACCCGATAACCGTGAGATGCTCTCTTCCATTAAAGTCCCACCCATGTCGTTTACACCAAAATAAAGCATCCTCTGTGCATCCCGCACACCCAACTTCACCCATGATACCTGAAGATTAGTGCAGTAGGGATGAAGAATAACACGGGCGAGCGCATGAAGGATGGCATCTTCTAAAAAAGAAAGATTCCTATTCACCATCCGCCCCAATTCATTGTTCTTTCGCATGAACTTCAGCGGTACAAACTCGGTAAACCCGCCCGTATCCTTCTGGATCTCCTGTATCTTGAATATATGATCTATTCGATTCTCCAAAGATTCTATATGCCCGTACATAATTGTCGCCGTTGACGGGATCCCCAGCCGATGCGCAGTCTTTATTATCTCCACCCATTTATCCGTTTTTAGCTTCTTCGGGCAGATTATTCCTCTTATAGAATCGTCGAGTATCTCCGCCGCCGTGCCCGGAATAGAACCCAGCCCTGCTTTTTTTAACGCTTTCAGCACCTCCTCTTCGCTCATATCAGAATTCCTCGCTGCATGATATATTTCCATCGGCGAATAGGCGTGTATGTGCACGTCGAAATGCGATTTTATGGTTTCAATTATCTCACAATAGTTATCCACCACGAGGTTGGGATGCAAGCCACCTTGAACACATATCTCTGTTGCCTCGTTATTCACCGCTTCCTCAACCTTACTCAAAACCGCATCCATGCTCAGCATGTATCCCTTCTCCTTCTCCTCACGGAACGCACAAAACTTACACGTACCCACGCAGATATTTGTGAAGTTTATGTTCCTGTTCACCAGATAAGTAACGACATCACCGTTCTTCTCCTTTCGTAACTCATCTGCAATGCGGAACAAATAAAATGGTTTATGTGCTAAAAATAGCGCATCCTCTCTCTCTACTTTACCCGCTCTTATCTTCTCGTATAGCTCGTCAAAATCCTCTTTCATGGGTTCGCTCGCCAATAATAAAATTTGCTTATCCTTTCTCCGTGCCCACTATTCCCGTTATTATCTCTTTATTAAAGTCAAATATCGTTGCTGTCTCATTACCATCGGTTATTCTCAATTTCTTGCTCGCATCCACCTCACCAATGATAGAAGCTACGATACCAGCGTCTTCGAATATCTTTATGCAGTCAGCTCCTTTATCCTCGTTCTCGACCGTAAGCACAAAACCAATTCCCGGGTACATCTTTAACCAGTGCTCAAAAGGTATCTTTCCCGCATCCGGTCTTGGGATCTTAGCCAGATCTACAAGTGCTCCCACTCCCGAGCATTCGAGTAACATTCCAAGCGTGCCCAACGTGCCGGGATTGCTTATGTCCTTACCCGCAGTTGCCAACTTTCGCTCCCCTATCTTCACCATGGTCTCCAATTGCTCTTTTATCTCTGTAGGAGACTTTCGTGTCGTGGTGTCCCATCCCAGATTGTAGCTTGGAGATATTCTACCATCGAGGTCAATCGCAACCAAAACCTTGTCGCCCGGTTTCGCACCGCTTGAAAATATAACGCTGTCCTTTTTCACCGTCCCCACTATGCCAACGTCAATCGCGTCATAAACAGTGTCTGGATGTAGATGCCCCCCGACCATCGGTACGCCGAACTTCTTCACACCGTCTTTCATTCCTCGCCCCAGTTCCATACAGATGTCTTTCTTCTGGGTCGACGTTAAATTCACCATAGCTAACGGAGTGCCGCCCATCGCCGCTATGTCGTTCACATTTACAAGCACGACACAATAGCCCGCCCACCACGGGTCTGCGTTCAACAATTTACCCCAGATACCGTCCACAGCAAGCAAAATGAGATTGTCATCGTCAACTCTGAGCACCGCGGCATCCTCTCCGAATCCTATTATCGTTCGACTCCCTACTTTATCCGAGTCCCCCAGCCTTTTTACAAGATCGTTTATAGCTCTCTTACGCGTCACGCCTTCGAAATTCCTCATTGCCACTGCCAGCGATTCCAGATCTGAGTTTTCTTTTGAGTTACTCATTTTAGCCCTGCATCTCCTCTACTATTTCTCTTATCCCCCCTATATCATTTATCCTAAAATCTGCAACATCAAAAACCTCTTTCGGTCTATCTGCTGCCTCTTGCAATGATAATACCGCAATATCAGCCTCTCGCATCGCGAGATAATCATTCCTATCGTCACCCACCATTATTACTTTATGCTCATCCTTCAGCTTTCTCACCAAATCCCTCTTGTCCTCCGGCTTCATCATCCCAAAAATATTCCCCGGCAGCACGTCGGGTAAATATATCGCCATTTCTTCTCGCTCTATTCTGTCACCCGATGCAATAAAAGTCAGGACGCCCAATTCACGTAAATCTTTAAACAGTTTGAGCGTTCCGGGAAAAAGATTTATACCACCTGCAATTACATATCTGATCGTCTCTTTTACCATATCCACGATTAATCCTATTCCCAGTACCGGAAGAATGTCACAGCACCTCAACAGAGACACCGCCTCATGAACATCTCCCAGGTTGATACTCTCATCTTTTAAAATTACGTCTCGCACTTCCTCATCGCTTACTCCTTCTCTCTTATATATAACTTTAGTTTCTATTTTTTCCTCCTTTATTAAGTCCGCCAAAAGTTTTGAGGGTTCTTCTATCTCCATCGTTTCTTCGTATCGGGTCTTCAGTATAACCATCGCACCGCGTTCCAGCCGGTCCGTGCACGTTATTCCCGAGACCCTGCTGCGCTTTGTCACCCCCCGCCTCATGTCTTTTATGATCCTGAAGGGTGCGTATATAACGCCGGCGCCGTCAAATACGATCGCTAAGCTTAACATTCCCCCTTTTCTCCCTCCGTCCTTCTTATCCACGATTTTGAAAGTACCGTTTAGATAGATAAAAATGCAAATGCTAATGGTAATATAAATACAATGAAGTAGCAGGAATCCCGAGGTAAAATGATGCAAGACCTGGTGACGGAGAAATGGGAGGATTTCTTAAAGAGGTATTATTGGAACGAAATCATAGAACTTTCGAATTCTTATCCTGAGAAGCGTAGTTTGCTCGTTAAATTCTCTGAGATGGATATTTATGACCCTACTATTGCCGATATGCTTTTGGACGACCCGGAGGTAACACTTGAATCTGCAAAACGGGCTTTACGGGAGATGGATATTCCTACCGGTGTTACCCTCGATGACGCCAACTTGCGCATAATAAAGCTTCCGCGGAAGGTGAAGATCAGAGATATTCGCAGCAACGACATCGGTAAGCTGGTAAGCATAGAAGGGTTAGTTACAAAAGCGACAGAGGTAAGACCGAGAATAGTAGAGGCGGCATTTGAATGCCCTTTTTGCCACCATATTTTCTCGGTGCTGCAAAGTGGAAGGCAATTCAAAGAGCCTTACGAATGCCCGCAAGAGGATGGCGGATGCGGGAGAAAGGTGCAGCGTTTCACGTTACTGGTGGATAAGTCCAAATTCGCAAATGCGCAGAAGATACGGTTGCAGGAGTCGCCAGAGGAGTTGAGAGGCGGTGAATTACCGCAGACGTTAGACGTCAATCTGGAAGACGACATTTCGGGCGAAGTGGCTCCCGGCGATCGAGTAATCGTTACCGGCGTTTTGCGGTCGTATCAGCGGGTAACGCAATTTGGTAAGAAGCTCTTCTTCGACATCTATCTCGATGGCAATTCGCTGGAACTCAAAGAGGAGGAGTTTGAAGAGATCGAGATAACGGAAGAGGACGAACGCAAGATAATGGAGTTGAAGGAGCAGCCGGACGTGTACGAGAAGTTCATTCGAAGCATCTCACCCTCAATCTACAGCTACGAGGAGATAAAAGAGGCTATGGTCCTACAATTGTTCTCCGGTGTCCCAAAGGTGCTTCCGGATAAGACAAGGGTACGTGGGGATATACACGTGCTGCTCGTTGGTGATCCTGGCGTTGCAAAGAGCCAGCTACTCACGTATTTAGTTAATTTAGCGCCTCGCGGATTGTACACCAGTGGTAAGAGCAGTTCTGCCGCGGGACTTACCGCCGCCGCAGTTAGAGATGAGTTCGGAGAAGGACGATGGACGTTAGAGGCTGGTGCTCTGGTACTCGCGGACAAGGGGATAGCGGCGGTGGACGAGATAGACAAGATGAGGAAGGAGGACCGAGATGCGCTTCACGAGGCGATGGAACAGCAAACGGTTTCTATCGCTAAGGCGGGCATAATGGCGAGGTTGAACTCGCGATGCGCCTTGTTGGCTGCTGCAAACCCCATAGGCGGTCGGTTTAACAAGTACGATCCGATCTCAAAGCAGATAAATATGCCACCGACGTTGCTGTCTCGATTCGACCTCATTTATACCATGATTGACCGACCGAGTGAAGAGATGGACACGAAGACTGCGGAACACATAATAGAGACGCATTATGCGGGTGAACTGCTTGCACGGTTCGAGAATAAGGGTAAGATAGAAGAGGGAGAGAAGGAGCGGTTCAGGGAGCAGGTGGAGGCGATGAAACCGGCGATACCCGAAGATTTATTACGGAAATACGTCGCGTGGAGTAAGCGGAATGTATTTCCCGTGATGAGTGAAGAAGCGAAGAAGAAATTTTCGGGATTCTATATCGGGCTTCGCAGGCAGGGTTATGAAGATGAGGAGGCTCCCGTTCCTATAACGGCACGGCAGTTAGAAGCGTTGATCAGATTGGGCGAGGCACGAGCAAGAACTCGGCTAAGCGATACAATAACCGCGGAGGATGCCGAGCAGGTAATTAAAGTGGTTAATTACTGTTTGAAACAGGTTTTTGTTGATCCCGAAACGGGCAAGCTTGACGTTGATTGGGTTGCCGCAGGTACAACCAAAGTCAGGAGGGACCGCGCAAGGTCTGTAAGGGAGATAATAAAGGAGTTGGAGGAGGATTACGGAGAGGAAATCCCAATAGAAGAAGTTCTCGACCGCGCGGAGGAGGAAGGTATGGAAAGAGACAAGGCTGAGGAGATAATAGACGTGATGAAACGCGATGGGATACTGTTTTCGCCGGGAAGCGGTGTGATCAAGTTCGTGAGATAGAAGAACATTTCTGATTGAGATAAAATGTATTTGTTTAGCTGAGGCGAAAAATTAGAAACCACGAGATTTCACGAGATTAACACAAACCTTTTCTTAGAAAGAAAAGTTTTACCAACAACTTTTTTACCGTCGGCAAAAATCGTGTCTAAAAACCTTCTCCTGTTTTTCTTTTAGCACAGGTTTTCTTTTTCCGCGAAGCATTTTTGATCAAACTTTTTCTAAAAGTTTGAAAAAGAAAAAGTGTTGTGAAATCTTGTGGTTAGCTAAACACGTACCGTTATTTCTTCCCAATTTTACTTACTCCTTCTTAACAACTCTATCTCCTCTTTACCCTCCATCTTCAACACGAAAGTCCCACGACATGGCTTCACGTACGGAAATATTACACTTTCATCTTCAATCGCTATCGGAATCGGCGATACACCAATCAAATAAACATCGAACAATTTATATCCTGGTTCGACCTCGTAAACCTCTCTGAAGTTCCTCCTTATAAATTCCCGCCCTTCTTTAAACGAGGTATCAGATAATAAAATCTCAGGCTTCATCAATTCTATACAGCCCATCTCTTTACCTCCTTTATCTTATCGTCTATCTTTCTCTTCAGCGGAAGAGGATTGTGAACCGCTTTGGCAACGAGCTTCTCGCAGTTGAATTCGATTTGTTCAGAGATGGAATCGGCATCGTTACCAAAAATGATTGCGAAGAGTTTTGCATTTGATATTCCGTGCACGGTAGCAAGATAAGCTATCCCGGCATCGTTATGCATGAAGACGGAACACAAATAGAAATCCATTCTCTTTTCGGCAAGAGATTCTATGCATTTATCCAGCTTTATCATCTTCTCTACATCTACGTAATGCCCTTCGGGATCCGAGACTTTAAGAAGCTCGAGAGCGGCATCTGTTCCCGCAATGAATACATCCATTCCAGCATTTTTTAGCCTATTCGCAAGGTACAGTGCGATACTCGTCTGAACCGGAAGCTCCGGACAGCCTAACAAAAGCAAAGCATTTTTATTCATCGCAAAAAGCATCTACCTCTTCCATTTCGCTGGACTTGGCTTCAATATTTTTTGTGCATCACTTCTCAAAAGCATGTTTGTCAGCGCACTTAGAGAGCATAGTGTTCCTCTTCCTTCTATAATCCCATCATCCGGTATCTTCGCAATTATATACCCCTTGGCAGTGACTTCCACTTCTATGTTTAACTCACTCAATCTTGAAAGAGCGATATTCCCCAGTGCGCCCATGGACTTCTCCAACCAGCAGTGCTTCAGAGGGCAGAGATTGCAATATGCTTTGAACAACTCCGAGCTCTTCCCAGATATGATTCCAGCGTCTATCTCTGCCTTTACCGTGCCATAGGCGATGCAACAGCCAAGCGTTCTATCCGCCAGCACTTCTTTCTCTCTCCGAATACTTACTCTGACACCCCCGCCCCTCACTTCGTAGATGTTCTCAACACCAAGTTCGTATTTCTTCTTTCCCGTGTTTTCCGCATCTTTCAGCCTCTTTCTTATTTCATCAGCAATAAAATCCGTCCTCGCCGCATTTATTACAATTGCACAGGTTGGGCAGTATGTAATGGGGGACTTTGAGATTTCACCGTCATTTTTGTCTCTAAAGATTGATACAACGCCTAAACCTTCCCTCTTTATCACTGTTCTCCCACCCAGGGCGTTTATTGCATCGAGTGCTACCACCGCGGGTGTTATAACCCTTCCATATCCATACAAATTCGCCACTCGTTCTATATCCGCTCTTGAGCTCGTACCTTCCCTTTTAACGTCTGAATCCATCGGCTCTGGTATTAATCCGGCGTCTATTTCCGCAGCTAAAACCGCAGAGCTCCAGACGATATCCAATCCTTCGCCTATTATCCTCCCTCTTTCATCAAAAATCCGAGCAATGACTCCTTCCGGTCTCTCATATGCTACTATCTTCCCCCCACTCTCACAAACCTCTTCTGCAACGGCATGGCAGATGCCGCATACGCCTTCTCGTGGATCTAATATCATTTTTTTCACTTTGCTCGCAATTCCCTTCTCCTTATCGCCTTGATCATCTTCAACTCGTCTATCAGATATTCACAGGCTCTAAACGCCTCCTTTCTATGCTTCGCGCCTACCAAAATGAGCGCGATGCTATCACCAACCTTCAATGAACCTCTTCGATGTATGATTTCCACATCCTCGATGCCAAACTTTTCTAAAGCGTTTCTCTTTAGATTTTCGACCTCCTTCTCGGCATTATCGCTTACAACACCTATTTCCATCCCTTTTATCTCATTATCTTCATCTCTCACCATTCCAAGATATGAGACAATGGCACCCTTTTCAGACTTTTTCATCAGCTTCACGAGCTCATCGATTGAGAAGTCCGCCTCCGTTATCAATTCTTTTTCTTCCAACATTTTTATCACCAAACATTTATATTATAACAATTGTTATAGAAATATAGGATACATCAACAACTCAAACAAATCAGGGCGAAGATAAATGGGCAAAAGAGGAGTGCAGTATTTCACGCTTTCGGAGATGGAACCTCGTGTTTGGTTCATGCTCACAGGCTGCAATTTCCGCTGCAAGGGTTGCTTCAGACCTGCGAGAGATGGAGGTGGGACGGCACTCACTGCGATTGAGACCCTCGAGATAATGGAGGAGGCGTGCCTGAACTACTATGGGACGATTCCCACAGAAGCGATGATCACCGGTGGTGAACCCACTCTCGACAAGGCATATCTATTGAGTTTGGTCAAGGGATTACGCGGGAGAGAATTTAAAAAAATCGTGTTGATGACAAATGGCTATGCGTTAGGGGTGGATGATGATTATGTTCAAGAGCTAAAAGAGGCGGGGTTGACCGAGGCGCATGTTGATTTGAAGGCTTTTTCCGAAGACGTTCACAGGTGGTACACCGGTAAATCGAACAAACCGGTGCTGCGAGCAATCGAGAAGTTGAGCACTTCCGGAATAGAACTGCTTGTTCAAACGGTTTATATACCGGGGATTGTGGATGAAAAGGAGATAGAGCAAATAGCGAAGTTCCTTTCCACTGTTGATCGAGGAATAAAATACCGGATAAATCCATTTTCGCCTGCCTTTGCGCATGAGCGAATAACAACAAGAATGCCTACTATTGAAGAAATGGAACGTGCTTACGAGATCGCCTCCGGGCATCTTACCAACGTCATTATAAGTAGAAGTTGTTATCGGGAATATCCCACGCCACCGTCACAAAAGACGTGGATAACTGTTTATCCAGACCTTTCTTTCAAGAGGAGAAGCATGGAGGACCAAAACAAGGAAAGAATCTCTTGGGTTAGTCAAAGTCAATCCCGGTCTGCAGAGGAGATACTTCGCGATAAAGCGGTGGAAAAAGGAATGATCCGGGAGATTGAAGAAGGGAGATTGAAGAGGATTTCCTCGAGAAGTACGCTGTGAAGCACTCCCCTGATATGAGTCTGCAATTAAGTCTCTACAATACCTTCTCGGCGCTCATCCTCATCATCCTTTTCACCGAAGATGCGAGTTGTGGCGGAAGCCCTTTTATATCCACACTCAAGAAACCCTTTATGATGAAAGAAGTAGCTTCGTCCTCATTTAAACCTCTCGCCATCAGGTATCTTATCTCTTCTTCCGCTATTTTACCAACTGCAGCTTCATGTGAAAGTTCCACGTCTTTTTCTTCTGCTCTCAACTCTGGAATAGCGTGAATGGATGCATTATCTGAAAGTATCAATCCTCTGCATTCTAAATGCCCTTTAACATCGCTTTTCTCGCCCACTAACTCACCACGGGATATTATCTCGGCGTTATCCGTGGCTATTACTCTTGAGATAATCTGAGCGCGGGAATTTCTCGCTGACAGCACCGCTCTCGCACCCACATCCATTTTAGATCTGCCACTACCGTATAGTATCGAATGGAACGAAGCAACGGCGTTTTCACCAACACAATAAGCTGTGGGATACATTTGCAAGCTTTTTACAGGCTCCGTACAGATATAATTGCTTATGAAAGTGCCGTTCTCCTCTATAATCGTTGCCGTTCTCGGTCTGACACCTACACCGCTTGTCCAGTTGTGTATCATAGTAAAAGAGAGCTTCGCATTTCTCTTCACGAAAGACTCTGTTATGCCGATGTGCACGGCGCTCCTCATCTTCTCCGGGACGGCGCACCCGGTAATCAGGTGCAATTCGGAGTCTTCCTCTGCGATTATGATGTTATGGACTCTTTGAGTGCTCCGCTCTTTCGCTATGAAAAAGCAAGCTTGAACGGGAAAGGAGATCTTCACATGCGGCTTCACCCTTATGAATACGCCATGAGTCGGGTTACGTTCAGTCGCTCTGGTGTAGCCGTCTACGTCAGAAGAGACCGCCTTCCAGGAATAATCTTCAAGTTCGTATTTCTCTAAAGCCTCGTCAATGCTCATCACCTCTAATCCGAGATGCTTTGCCCTGGAGAACAGAATATTGCTGTCTTTCTGCAAAAATGAGCCTGACCGCTCCTTTTCACTCAGGTCAATCCCGGACATCAACATTCTGCCCCTGTATTCCGCTGGGACTTCTTTAAAAAGCTTCCCTTTTTCTTCTTCGCCTGCCATTCCTCATCACTCTCCCACTCCTTGTCTTCTTTGACATTCCCGCACACAACCCTCAAATCCCTCCTCCATTATATGCCCGATTATCTCATCCGGTATACCGGAGCAAGCGAGCTTACCGTTGAGAAGCACGTGTGCGCGGTCTGCTTTCACGTAATTGAAGATGAAGCCGGTA
>DAOUYX010000039.1 GCA_030665925.1 Methanosarcinales archaeon
CTTCCGCTCTTTTGTACTTATAAATTAAATCGTTTCTCTCTTTGAGATGGTGGTCTAAAGTTGGTTTTTCTTCATCCCAGAGCCAATCAGATAGGGTAAGTTTCGCTTTCTTGAACTCGCTCAGGTCTACATATCCAATCAAACTGTTCCCCACCCTAAGGTTATAGTCAATATTTGGCAATGGTTTTATGTACCCCGGCTCGTAAGAGTCAACAAGCCACAGCCAGAGCCTCAGCTTTGCTATCTCTATACCGTTCGGATTTATGTCAACGCCATAAAGATTGTTTATCAAAATTAACTTCTTCAAAGCGGTATCTGAATTTCCTAAGCCCAATTTGTCGTTTATACGCCTGTTCAACTCAAACAGGATATTTGCCGCTGCAAGCAAGAACGCACCTGAACCACAGGCGTTGTCCAGAACCCGCACTTTCAGAAGTATTCTGTTCCAGATATCGTTTAAGGTCGTTGCTGGAAGTATAAACAACTCTTCAATGTCCTTAATAAGTTCCGTCTCCTTATATCCCTTCTCAGCCTTAAGAATCTCGTTTGTTTTTTCTATTATGTACGGGTAGATCGTATTCTCCGAGATATATTTCGTTATTGGCTTTGGCGTGTAGTACGCACCGGTTCCCTTTCTGTCAGTGGCGGTCATCGCCCTTTCAAAGATATAGCCCAGTATTTCTGGATCTATGGAATCTCCGTTCCCTAACTGCTCTTTATGTACGAACTTGAAACTGTCTAAAAACTCTATTACCTTCTTCAGAATCTCCGCTTTTACTTTATAATCCAAATTTCTCTTTTCGACTTCAATATGTGTAAACAAACTCCCATTCAAGTAGGGGATATCTTTGAACCGTTCATTAATATCCTGTCGTTGATCCTCTGGAGTATTCAGAACACCGAAAAACAACTGCCTTAATTTAGGCGTGAGTTCATCCTCTTTCACTTCAGATAGATATTTGAGTACATCTTCCTCTATAATGCCTTTTGACTGTAAGAACTTTATGAAAATCAGCCGATTCATCACAACCTGGGCTATTTGCTCCCGCTCTTCCAAATCTCTTACGCCAATGACGTTGTTGACCAGACAATCCTCTTCAGAAACGGTCTTCTGTTTGTTCTCGTGATTCTTATATCTGCCGCCGTGCAAAAGCGCATTATACCAACCATAAAACTTCTTGCTTATCTCTTCTTCCGTCTTTTGCGAAACAACTCGCTCTTTACCAACCAGAAATTCCTTTATCTGGTCAAACTGCTCTTCTAATCTTAGATCACTCACTATTTCTTCGTTCTTGTCAATGAATATCCATCTCAATCCATTTGTGGCCACACCAAAATCATAATTCTCTTTCACTTCTGCGAGTTTGAACAAGCCCTTTATTTGATTAACGCCGCTATCTTTACCCTTCTCTAAATCAGCATTCAACGGCTTTGCTTCAACTAAGAACCTGCCTCTTTTGCTTTTAATCCGGTAATCAACACTTCGATGACCCTGCGGCGTCTCGAAGGATTTTTCTGGCAGTTTCTCCAACTCCAGCGCATCGAAAATTTTATCAATCAGGAAATCTCGCGTAAATGCTTCTGCCTCCGCCGGTTCTTTCATAAAATCAGGACGGAGTTTCTCCCCTTCGTTAAAAACCCTGTTCTTACCATCTAACGTCAGTCGTTCCTTGATATCCTTTATTAGTCTATCAACAATAGTTGCCGAGTTCATTTTCACGGAACGCTTTATTTCATCCGTCATAATCTATAGTCCATTTCTTACGTTTATTCTTGCAAATGAGAATATTATTATAGTGCATAATTAACTATTGTGTTCCTTTCCAATTTTTTCTTTTAATCGCCCTCTTATATCTATTCGTAGTGCCTATGAATACCAATATGCGAGTGCCAGTGCGGTCATCCGTAGGAGAGTTAAAAGAATACAAGCCGGGGAAATTGGTAAAGGGAGCAATCAAGCTGAGTTCCAATGAGAACCCGTTAGGAGCCAGCCCAAAAGTAGTACGCGCGATTGTTGAACAATTAGAATCTGAGGATTTGAAGCTGAGCGTGTACCCGTGGGAACGGAACGAGGAAGCGCTCAGAGAAGAGATAGCACGTTATGTTAACGCAGACGTTGCTAAAATTGTCATAGGTGCGGGTATAGATGGCGTGATGGACACACTTGCCAGGATTTTTATTGGTAATGGCGATGAAGCGCTGATACCGGTGCCCACGTTCTCGCTCTACGAGTCACTGGTAAAAATAGCCGGCGGAACGCCACGGTACATACCACGAAAACCCGATGCGAATTATGATATTCCCGTTAATGATGTAATTGCAGCCTGTAACGACAAGACACGCATGATATTCCTTTCCTCGCCGAACAATCCAACTGGAAACTGCATAGCCGAAGATGAAGTGCGCGAAATAGCAGAATCGCTGCAGTCGGCAATGGTGGTTATAGACGAAGCGTACGTGGAATTTGCAGATAAGTCGTTGGTGAATTTGGTAAATGAATATGAGAACGTGCTGGTATTACGAACCTTCTCAAAGGCGTTTGGGCTCGCAGGGCTGCGGGTTGGCTATGCTATACTACCAGAATGGCTGGTAAGTATTTATAAAAAAGTTGCACTGCCCTTCACCGTTAACAACGTCGCGCTAATTGCAGCGATTGCCGCGTTAAAGGATAAAAAGCACTTACGCAGAAGTGTAGACTTGGTGCGGGTAGGAAGACCTTTTCTACTGGAGAATCTGCAAGGGCTGTTCACTGTTTATCCGTCAGAGGCTAATTTCGTGCTCGTTGACGTGTCGCCACGGACGGCACGTGAAGTATTTGATGCGTTGTTAAAAAAAAGGATAACCGTACGAGATTGCTCTTCATTTAGAGGTGCAGGCGATTTGCTTATCCGGATCAGCGTAGGTACGAAGGAGCAGAATGAGAAAGTTGTAGCGGCGTTGAAACACTTTCTTTCTTTATAAGGGGCCAAGTCCCCCTTATCAATCCTCCCGACCAAAAAAAAACTTTCTTAAAAGTTTTAAAAAGAAAAAGTGTGCTTAGTGCGATAGCGTGAGCATCCGCTCGATGGGTTTCCTCGCAGCCTCCATAATTTCAGGTGAAAGAACGACTTCGGGCTGCTCCTGCTCTAACGCCACTTCTACATTCTCCAAGGTGCACATCTTCATCTGCGGGCAGACCGCAGTATTGGAAACCGGATAAAATTTCTTCCCCGGGACTTCCTTTTCGAGCCGATGCAGAAGCCCGATCTCAGTGCCAATCAGAAACTCTTCGTCCTCCACTTCCTTGCTAATCTTCACCATGCCACTGGTGGACGCGATATAATCTGCTCTGTCCTGAACTTCGGGAATGCACTCTGGATGAACCATTATTTTCGCATTGGGATGCGCGTCCTTCGCTTTCAGCAGGTCTTCAAGAGTGATTTGATGATGTGACGGGCAATTCCCATGTTCCGGCACTGGAACAATCTTCTTTGACGTGCCCTGCTGCGCGTAATATGCTAAATTGTGATCAGGCCCAAATAATACGGTTGAAGTATCCATTGCCCGCACTATTTCCTGTGCGTTCGCCGAAGTGCAGATGCAGTCGGCAAGTGCCTTACTTTCCGCAAGTGTATTTACGTAGAGGACAGTTTCGACATCGGGATGCTCACTCTTTGCCGCACGCAGAACTTCCTGAGGCAATTGCTGTGCCATCGGGCAGATCGCACAGACATCCGGGATAACGACTTTTTTATGTGGATTTAATATCGCAGCGGTCTCCGCCATGAAATCAACACCGCAGAAGATAATTATATCTGCACTCGTATCCATCGCTATTCGCGCAAGCTCTAAGGAGTCTCCAACGAACTCCGCGATGTCCTGCACCTCCGCTCTCTCGTAATTATGAGCTAAAACAATCGCATTCTTCTTCCGCTTTAATGCTTCTATTCGCTCTTCTATCCTCATGACCACGCAACACTGTATGTATGTATCCTATGTCTTGTAATAGATGTTAAAAATACAATACAATAAGATAAGCAAAGCAAACGAACGAACAAATGAAGGGAACCTATGTGCTCATCATAGAAAATAGCAGGGACAGAGAAGTAAAAATTGGCAAAATAGGCTGCATAGCGTTTAAAAAAGGATTTTATGCGTATGTCGGTTCCGCTCTTTCCGGATTGGTGCCAAGGATAGGAAGGCATCTGCGTGACGTTGGCAATAATAAAAAGTTGCATTGGCATATAGATTATTTCCTGGCGAATTCGGGGGTGGAAGTAAAGGAAGTGGTGTTTGCAGAAACGGAGGCGCGGAAAGAATGCGAAATCGCTGCAAACTTGAGTATTCGATTAAAGTCCATAGCTCGTTTCGGATGCACCGATTGTTCATGTAAAAGCCATCTGTTCTTTTCTATCCGTTTAACAGAACTCAAAGAGCACGTTTACAATAGCTTTCATTCCGCAGGAGAGCATTTCCTCGCCACAAAAATAAATCCTGTATGAGCAACCATTCGATGCTCCGGGCGTATGCTTCTCCCTTTAACTTCCCAGCCGCGCATCCCAATCTCGTAAATGCCCATAACGCGAAAGTTTTCCGCGTACCTCAGCTCCAGCCGTTTCGAAAGCTTGTAGATCTGCAGCACTGTGGGGTTGTAGCAGAGTAGGATTCCACCGTTTCTAAGCGATTCTTCTACGTGTTTCAGTGCTCTCCACGGCTCCTGAAGGTCCAGCAGTATTCTGTCCAGTTCTTTATCTTCTATGCCCTCATATACGTCCTTCTCCTTCACCACTAACTCACCGGAACCTTCTCTTCCCGCACTTTCTACCGTGCCGAAGAACGTTTCTATATTGCTCTGTGCGACCTCTGCGAATTCCTTTCTACGCTCGTATGATACCACTTTTCCATCAGTGCCCACCGCACGCAGCAACGCCATTGTAAGCGCTCCAGAACCTATCCCTGCCTCTAACACCGTTGCACCCGGAAATATGTCCGCAAGCATTAAAATAGCGGCAATGTCCTTCGGGTATATTATCTGCGAACCTTTCCGCATCTTTGCGATGTATTCCGCTAACGTGGGTCTGACGACCAAGAACTTTTCACCATAGCACGATCTTACGACACTTCCGTCCTCCGCTCCTATTATTTCATCATGTGATATTGTTCCGTGGCGGAATGTGAAAGAGGACCCGGCATTCAATAAAATATGGTATCTCCTGCCTTTTCTGTCTATCAAATGCACAAGTTCGCCTTCTTTTATCCTTAACATTTTTTAACCACGGATTACACAGATTTTCACAAGGAAACCGTTTCAAATTTAATTAGTTCTTATGGCTTCTAAATATGTAAAAGATAAGACGAAAAAAATGCTTGACTTCATGCATGAAGGACTGAAACTGGCGTTGAAAAGCTGCGACCAGGCAGAGATCTACGGAGAACGGAGCGATGTGTTAAGCATTGACCTTGAGCGTGAGGAAGTGAAGAAGGTAAAGCACGTTAAAAGCACCGGTATCGGCGTGCGCGTTGTAATATCAAATAAGATAGGATTTTCACACACTACCGCTTTAGAAAAAGTAAAAATAGAGGAATGCGTTGCGCATGCGATAAAACAAGCGCGGGTATCAGAGCGAGATAAATATTTTCACGGCTTACCTGCACTCATGGCAGAAACGTCAAAGCAGGGCTACAAGGAACCCGAAAAGACGTTTGATCGCCGAATAGTTGCCCTTCTCGGCATTGAGGGCGGTAGCGAGGATGCGATAGCGTATTGCAAAGAGATGCTAACGGGGATGAAAGAACATAAGGTGAAAAAAGGTGTTCGATGCACACCAACAGAAGGGAGCTTCGCTGCAGCTTTTGATGAAACTTTCATTTTGAATTCTGAAGGTATCGAAACGCGTGATGCTGGCACGTACGTCTCCGCAGGAATAGCGGTGGTGGCAAGTGAAGATAGTAGTAGCGGCGAGGAAATATCGGGATACGAGAGTAAGGTAAGCAGAATGCTCGATGATATAGACTTTGGCTGGATAGGCCAAGAGGCAGTAAAAATAGCCGTGGATAGCTTAGGTGGTAAGCAGCTAAAAACGAAGGAGCTTCCTGTCGTCTTCTCTCCCAAGGCAGTGCAAAGCCTCTTCGCGTACACGGTAATTCCACAACTGAGCGCCGAGAATGTGCAGCGAAAGCAATCGCCCTATCATGGCAAAAAAGGGACGGTAATAGCTTCCGAAATTCTTACTATTGTAGACGATGGCACGATGCCGTCCGGGGTGAACAGCGGAAAGATGGACGGCGAAGGTGTTCCTGCCCAACCTACAACCGTAGTGGACAAGGGCGTGCTCAGGAATTTCCTCTACGATTCTTACACCGCCAATAAAGACCGTGTAGAAAGCACAGGCAACGCACTAAGAAGCTTCGACAGTTTACCCGCTCCGGGGGCAACGAATTTTATCATAAAAGAAGAAGGGAAAAGTAGAGCGTCTAAAGAAGAAATCATCGGCGATATAAAGGAAGGACTGTTCATAAACGATGTGATAGGTGCACACACCGCTTCAAGAGCATCCGGAGATTTCTCCGTCGTTGCACAGAATGCTTTTGGCATTAAAAACGGCGATTTGTTCCCCGTTAAGCACGTGATGATCGCGGGAAACATGCAAGAGGTATTGAAACATGTAGAAATGATTGGAGACGATACACGGCAGATTTATAATGTCGTCTCACCTTCTCTTATGGTATCGAAGGTGCAGGTCATAGCGTAAACTATGTTCTTCCTCTTTTCTTCGCCGCAAAGGTTCACTGCGCGGTTGCACGGATCGGCAATTTTGGACTGTAGAGGTCATGAACGTGAATAGCGCATTTTAGCGGATCCTAACTATGGGTTAGTTATCAAGCGCCATCCCGACCGAAAAGTTTATATAACCCCTACTTCTTTAGTAGATAATTACAACCATGTGGGAAAATAGCGAAAAAGAAAAGGTGGATAAGATGGGGAATATGTTAGGATACTCTCGAGAAGTACTAACGGGACCAACAGAAGAGGATGATTTGTTCGGAGTGCCACAGCTCGCGATCGTTGGCGTCGGTGGGGCAGGTAACAACTCCATGAATAGATTGGAGTACATGGGCGGGTTAAATGGCGTGAGTAGGATCGCTGTAAACACGGACAAGCTGCACTTGGATTCGATAAAGTGTGAACAGAAGGTGCTGATAGGAAAGTCGCTTACCCGGGGATTAGGAGCAGGAGGCTCTCCGGACATAGGGAGAAAAGCCGCGGAATTGGACAGAGATGAGCTGCGGAGATTGTTAAGCAAAAAAAACTTCGTGTTCCTCACCGCCGGAATGGGCGGTGGCACGGGCACGGGAGCTACACCGGTTACTGCGGACATAGCGAAGGAAGAGGGTGCAATCGTAGTAGCGATGGTCTCGTATCCTTTTGAAGCGGAGCGGATAAGAAGAAAAAGAGCTGCGGAAGGAATAGAACGGCTGAAAGAGGCTACAGACACGGTTATAGTGTTGGAGAACGACAAGCTGATAAAATATGCAGGCAATCTTCCGGTGAATGACGCTTTCAGGACGATGGATATGTTAATCGCAGAGACGATACAGGGCATAACAGAGACGATAACACAACCTTCTTTGGTCAATCTCGACTTCGCGGACCTCAAAGCAGTGATGGAGGCAGGCGGTGTTGCCGTGATGCTTGTCGGCGAGACGGCGAAGTCGGAGAACAAGCCCGAGGCTGTTGTAGAAGATGCGCTCTGTCATCCGCTATTGGAGGCAGATTATAGAGGAGCAAAGGGTGCTCTTATACACGTGACTGGAGGCTCTGACCTCACGATGAAGGAGACTACTGATATCGTGGAATTACTTACCTACGACTTAGATTCCGATGCAAACGTAATATGGGGAGCGAGGATAAGTGATGGTTACAATGGGAAGGCAAAGGTAACAGCAATAATGACCGGCGTGGAGCCAAGCTGGACATTCGGCGGGATATACGAAGAGCGGAAAGAGAGCGTTGCTCAGGGTAATGGTGGAGGATTGAGCGATATTATTCCAATTATCCGGCGCTAACTAACCAGCGGAAATATATCGTAATAGAATAAAGAATCTTATAGGGAGAGAGGAAGGGCAGCTGCCGGTCTTCTTTTTTAAGAGGGCTGAGGAAAGTCCCCCCACCATAAATAAGGACGAAACACGAACGCCGAGAGGGCGTAAGGCGAGAGTCTTGGCTCTGGTATAGAAACGATACCGTGCCATACTAAGTAACGTGATGATTCCGTAAGGATGAATTCGTATGGTTACGGATGGAACGACAAACCTCGTGGGTGCAAGCCTGAGGAAGGCGCGAAGATAAATGCTGCCGAAACCGAAGGGGGCTTACTCTCCTCACTCCCTATTCAAACTTTCTTTTGAACGGCTTCGCCGTTCCATTGCGAAGCAATGTGAAAAGAGAGTTTAATCAAAGGCAAGCTATTAAATGGCATTTTTGCCACTATTTAAACACTGCTTTTGGAATGGAAATATCCGTAGAAAATCCTATTGCATAGTTATCAGACATCCCAGAGATATAGTCAGCCAAAATCTGTGTTTTTCCAGTATCAAATTTCCCATAGAATTCTTTATACGCCTTTAAATAGTCGCCAAATTCTTGATAGGATTTTATAAAGCAATTTTTATAGTCCTCAATGTTAAAGTCATATTTATCAAATAACTCGGATAACGAATCGTAAATATTACGAAGTATTACCGCCACATAGTATTTGTAATCGTTTATTTTTTTAGCTTTATAGATATTTTCCTCAGAGAATGTATTAATGTTCTTTATGATTTCAAAACCATCATTAGACATGCCCACTTTTCCTTTACTATCGGTGGTATCGATTATGTCGTATATTATTTTATTCAGAAGAGCTCGATTGAATTGATATTTTACATCTGAAGGTTTAATTCCAAGATAGTTTAATATATCGTTCGGGATTTTTTCAGTTTTTTCACCATTAATGATTTCTAATTCAATAGCATCTTCCATATCTCTGCCCAAAGATGATATTTTATCGGCAACTCTGACAATACACCCCTCATATGAAGAGGGATATTTATCCAATTTTCCAATATCTTCTAACTTTTTCACTTCCCAGTCAGGCTCAATAAACTGTTCTAATTTTTCTCCACAATGGCTAACTATCCCATCCCTTACTCCAAACGTTAATTTTAACCCCTTGCCCTTTTCGGCGATATGATCTACAAATCTAAGGCTATTAATTTCGTGATGAAAGCTATTTTCCCCATTTGTTTCTCTTTCAACGATTTCGTTTAAAACTTCTTCTCCTGCGTGTCCAAATGGTGCATGCCCAATGTCATGTCCCAATGCAATTGCTTGAGCCATTTCCACATCTAATTCCCATCCCTTTTTGATTAATCCTTTAGAAATAGTTGTAGAATTTGTAAATACATGCAGAACGTGCTCTATTCTAGTACAAATATGGTCGTTATCTGGTGCAAAAAAGACTTGTGTCTTTCTTTTTAGTCTCCTGAATGGTAATGAATGCACTATTGCTGTTTGATCGCGAAAAAATACACCACGGATGTCTTCTTTTTTGGGTTTAAATCGCCTCTCATAAACTTCATCAGATAGTTCGTTCTTCATCATCTTAAACCCCTCTTCTTGTGGCTTTTCAATGTTTTGTTATGAGTCCCATTAGGAAAGTCACATACCCCGTACTTAAGATATGGGGGCTGTAACCATAAAAAGTTTTGTATAAAGCGTCATGTACCCTGTTTTAAGCGTCTTTTCCCTTCCTTCATCTACTACAATTAACAATTTTATCATAGCAAACTTTCAGCAAGGATAAAAGAGGTCATTCATCCCTATACCCAACTTCTGTCGTCATTAGGTCGCTTGCAACTTCAGTATTCTCGAACACCCGTCGTGCTTCGTCCCTCAGCTTACGTGCACCCTCTAAATCAGAATAGCGCGCGCTGAGATGCGTGAGAATGAGCTTTCCCACCAATGCTTTCTTCGCCACTTCCGCAGCTTCTAACGCGGTTGAATGCATGTAATCAATTGCATATTCCTTCGTCTCCTCTGATAGCGTGCCCTCGTGTATCAACAGGTCCGCGTTCTTACTCGCCGCGATCACGCTCTCACACGGTCGCGTATCTCCGGTCTACACGATCTTCCTGCCCGGTCTCGGGGGCCCAGAACTTGTTCAGGCTTTACCTCTCTTCCTTCAACGAGAATAGAATGTCCTGATTGCAGTTTGGCAAATAATGGGCCGGGTTTTACGCCGAGTTCTATCGCTCTTTCTCTGTTAAATCTACCAGGTCGCATATCTTCCTCAAGCACATAGCCGATGCTAACCACGTTGTGCACCGTTTTTACCGTTCGTATCTCGTAGCCCGATCTTCGTACAACATCCCCGGGGCTCAGCTCTATCGCCTTCACG
>DAOUYX010000100.1 GCA_030665925.1 Methanosarcinales archaeon
GAGGAGTTGCTGGTGAATCTCATCGGAAACAGTATAAAATACCGGGGTGACCAGCCGAGCCCGAAGATAGACATCGGGTATCGTGTAGATAGCGAAAGCGAAGAAACGGTGTTCTTTGTGCGGGATAACGGAATAGGGATATACAAGAGCCAGCACGAGAAGGTGTTCGATTTGTTCTATACGGGGGACAGAAGTGGCAAGGGCACGGGTGCCGGGTTAGCAATCGTGAAACGAATAGTCGAGGTGCACGGGGGTCGTGTATGGATAGAATCGGAGAAAGGCAAGGGGTGCACGGTTTGCTTTACGCTGCCGGTTGTGTGAAGATGCAGAATACAAGATACAGAACTATGATTTACGACACAGCTTTAATGAACTTGAGCACCCTAATTCTTCATATCTCAGTATAAAGCTATTTGGATTTTCCACCTTTACTGAGCAAATAAATCTGACTTGATTATCTGCTTATCAGAGGAAATGATAAGCCCTTTTACGCCGAGTACGTCTAAAAGCGCTTTCCCTCTCTCGGGTCCCATTACAAACACCGTTGTGCTAAGTGCATCTGCGTCAGTGCAATTTTTCGTGATTACCGTCACGCTTATGCACTCATCAGCGGAATAACCCGTTTTGGGGTCTATTATATGGTGTACTCGCTTTCCTTCCTCGAAGAAATACCGCTCATAATCGCCTGATGTCGTGACCGATTCGTTATTAAGCTTTATTATCGTTATACACTCGCTTTTATCCCGTGGGTTTTGTAATGCAACTTCCCAGGGCACACCGTTCTTATCCCCAACTGCCCTCATATCTCCTCCTATGTTCACGAGCGCATGTTTTACCCCCACTTCAATCAACTTTTCAGAAGCACAATCTATCGCATATCCCTTCGCAATTCCACCAAGCGTGATGCTCATTCCTTCTTTATCAAACCTCGCCCTACTTCTATCTTCATCTATGATGAGGTGCTCATACCCTACAAGTTCTCTCACTTCCTCTATCTCTTCCGGCGTAGGCATCCTATTCTCCTTCTTCACCTTCACCATCCATAAATTCAACAAGGGGTTGCAGGTGATGTCAAAAGAGCCGTTTGACATCCTCGAATAATATTCCGCCTTTTTGAGCACGTAAATCGTATCCCGCGAAAGAGCTGTCCAGTTAGTGCCAGCCCTATTAAGAGAAGAGACTTCGCTGCTCTCATTATACCGCGACATTAACTCCTCTACCCTTTCTATATCTTCAAAAGCGGCGTCCATCGCAAGATTCGCCCTTGTTGTATTCCCGTCAATTATCGTTATCGTGGCATACGTGCCCATCATCTGCTCCGTTCTTTCGATCTCAGGCGAACCTGCGTATTCAGTTATGCACACGAGCAATACGGCAGTTATAAGCGAGATGATGATTAACTCTGCCGTCAGTTTTTTCATGGTAAGATAGAAATAAAAAGGGAAAGAAGTTTATTTAAGAACATCTAACAAATGGTTTGATGTTGAAGTTCAATAGGTTTCGCGGTGGGATACATCCACCGGATTCAAAAATAACTGCGGGGAAACCGATTGAAAAAGCTAAATTACCTGCCAGTGTAATTATTCTGCTTCACCAGCATGTCGGAGCGCCTTGCAAACCTTTAGTGAAAGAAGGTGAGGAAGTAAAAGCAGGTCAGAAGATAGGAGATTCTGATTCTTTTGTTTCTGCGCCCGTTCATTCCAGCATCTCCGGAGTTGTCAGAGAGATCAGCACACAGCTATTATCCCCTATTGGCAGAGAGGTTCCTGGCATAATTATTGAATCCGATGGAAGGGATGAAAGTGCGAAAATGGAAGCTATTGCCCCTGCGACTGCGTCAAAACGTGAAATCTTAGCAAGGATAAGAGAAGCAGGAATAGTGGGTCTTGGAGGTGCGGCATTTCCTACTTCTGTAAAACTCAGTCCACCAGAAGGGAAAGAGATAGACACAGTCATTTTAAACGGTTCGGAATGCGAACCGTACATAACCGCAGACCATCGTTTGATGGTGGAACAGCCTGATAAGGTCGTGAAGGGGATGAACGTTATCATGAACGTGCTCGATGTGGATAAAGGTTTCATAGGAATCGAGGACAATAAAAAAGATGCAATAAGAAGGATGAGAGAAGCAGTGGAAAGAGAAGGTGATAAGAGAATAGAGGTTCTTTCGTTGAAGACGAAATACCCACAGGGGGAAGCAGGAAGTCTTATCAAGACGATATTAAATCGAGAGACACCTTCTGGTAGCCATTCTTATGATATAGGTGTGTTAGTTCAGAATGTAGCGACAGCAAAGGCGATACATGATGCGGTTTTTGAGGGAGTGCCACTTATAGAGCGGGTTGTAACGGTCACCGGAGATGTAAAAGAGCCTAAAAATCTGTTAACGAGAATTGGCACACCCTTTTATGATTTAATAAAAGAATGCGGTGGATCTAAAGGTGATGTGGGAAAGATCGTATGCGGCGGTTCGATGCTGGGCGTTGCAGAATTCGAAAATGTCCCGACAATTAAGAGCACCGGTTGTATCCTCGTGCTTGATAGAGAGAAATCGAGAATCCCTGAGGAAAGGGCTTGTGTAAGATGTGGGATATGTGTTTCTGTCTGTCCAACCGGACTTATGCCAACGATTCTTGAAAAACTAGCACGCGAGAGAAGGTTTGAAGAGTGTATGGATTATCATATCCTTGACTGCATGGAATGCGGAAGCTGCACCTATGTGTGCCCCTCAAAGATACCCATTGTTCAGCTCATCAGGTATGGAAAAGAAGAGATAAAGAGGAGGGAGTGAGAATAAAAATGCCCGAGTTAATTGTATCACCTTCCCCACACATAAGAAACGAGGTCTCAATTGAAAAGATAATGTATTCTGTGATTATTGCTCTTATTCCCACAACTGCATGCGGCGTATATTTCTTCGGAGTTCACGCCTTATATGTCATTATCACCTGCATCCTTTCCGCACTATTTACCGAGTATGTTGCATTGCGACTGATGGGTAGGAAATTTGTGATGGATGGGAGTGCAGTGATCACGGGTCTTTTGCTCGCTTTGTGTCTCCCGCCGGGGCTTCCACTATGGATGGCAGCAATCGGAGCCGCTTTTGCCATTGCTTTCGCCAAATGTGCGTTCGGCGGTCTTGGGCATAACATATTCAATCCGGCATTGATCGGAAGGGCTTTTTTAACGGCTTCGTGGCCTGTGGCGATGACCACGTGGACTAAGCCTCTCACTTACGATGCGATTACCACCGCAACGCCACTTGGATTATGGAAGATGCAGCATATCGCCACTCCTTCTATAAACCTCGCACTTGGAAATGTTAGTGGGTGCATTGGAGAGACAAGCGCAATAGCAATTCTTATAGGTGGAGTATTCTTGATTGCGAAAAGATACACTGACTGGAGGACACCTCTTTCCTACATCGGAACGGTTGCGGTTTTGGCTTTTGTGCTTGGACAGGACCCGATATTTCATATCCTTGCAGGGGGCTTATTCCTCGGCGCTTTTTTCATGGCTACTGAGTATGTCACCACGCCGATAACAAGTAAAGGTCGTATTATATTTGGCGTGGGAGCAGGGATAATCGTGGTGGTGATAAGATTGATTGGCGGGTATCCAGAGGGCGTATGTTTCTCGATACTATTGATGAATGCTTTTACGCCTTTGATTGACCGACATGTGAGACCACGGGTATACGGAGTGAAAAGGAAAAGTTTTTTTGTCTCTTCGGCTAATAAGGGAGATTGAGAAATGGGGGAAGAATTGAAACGGATAGTAGGAATCGCAATTCCATTGATAATTATCTGTATCATATCTGGTGCTGCACTTACTGCCTCCTATGACCTGACAAAGGGAAGGATAGAGGCGGTGGAGCAACAAAGAATAAATGAATCGCTCTCGATTATCTTCCCAGGTGCGAGCTTTACTGAAACGGACGATTATTATAGTGCAACGGTGAGTGGTGAGGAGATAGGATATGCTTTTATTGCCGAGGGAAAGGGGTATAGTGGCACTATTAAAACGATGGTTGGCATGTATAAAAACGGCACGATCAGCGGTGTTAATATTATCAGCCAGTCAGAAACACCCGGGCTTGGGACACGGATAGCAGAACCTGATTTCACGAATCAGTTCAGCGGTAAGCGAATAGAGGATGTAAGATTAAGAGGGGATGGAGGCGTTATAGATGCGATCACTGGCGCAACCATAAGTTCTCATGCGATAACGGATATAGTTCGTGAACGAGCGGAGGTGGTGATGAATGAAACTCGATGAACTCACAAAGGGAGTGTTTAAGCAAAATCCGATATTTTATCTCATGCTTGGACTATGTCCCGTGCTTGCGGTAAGCACGCGGGTAGATAATGCTTTGGGCATGGGTCTTTGCGTCTTTTTTGTGCTGGTGGGGTCAAACGTTATCATCTCTATCTTCAAGCATAGGATTCCTTCTCAGGTAAGGATTCCCTGTTTTATCGTGGTTATCGCCTCTTTCGTTACCATCGTTGACCTGCTTATGCACGGCTATGCGCCCGAACTTCACGAACGTCTCGGAATATACCTCCCGCTGATAGTGGTGAATTGTATCATATTGGGAAGGGCAGAGGCGTTTGCATCCAGGAAGTCCGTTTTCCACTCTTTCTTAGATGGGGTTGGAATGAGCATCGGTTTTATGCTTGGGATAGTGGGCATTGCAATATGCAGAGAGGCTTTAAGCACGGGAAAGATTGCTATATTTGATTGTACTATCGTCCCAACCTTTACACAATCCCCCTCTGTGATGATGACCCTGCCGCCAGGAGCTTTTCTTACGATTGGAATTATCATGGCTTTGATCAACTATAAGAATATAAGAAAGGAGGGGAGGTAGCGAAGAGAAATGGAGAACTTGCTCGTTATCGCCGTAGGAGCGATATTTGTGAATAATTTTGTCCTGTCCAGATTCCTTGGTTTATGCCCCTTCTTCGGCGTATCAAGAAAGACGAGCGGTGCAATTGGAATGGGGTTAGCGGTGATCATCGTGATGACCTGTGCGTCCGCGATTACATGGCCCATTTATACTTACCTACTAAGTACATTCAACATAGAATTTATGGAAATCGTAACTTTCATACTGGTTATCGCAACCTTTGTGCAGCTAGTAGAGATGGTAATAAGGAAATATCAGCCCGATTTGTACGGTGTACTGGGCATATATTTGCCGCTTATCACTACTAATTGCGCGGTGATGGGGGTTGCTTTACTTAATGTGGAAGAGGGCTATTCCTTTATTGGAAGCGTGGTGGATGGATTTTCAGCGGGAATCGGGTTTACGCTTGCATTGCTCTTGATGTCAGGAATAAGAGAGCGGCTTGAATTTGCTAATGTACCGAAATCATTTCAGGATTTGCCAATCGCATTTGTCTCCGCTGCACTGTTAGCGCTCGCTTTTATGGCTTTTAGCGGGATGAGATTGTAATGTAATATCGTAACAGAATAGGATGATAGAAGCAGTAATTGTAATAGGGGCATTAGGAATTGTATTTGGTGTGGGTTTAGCGTATGCATCAAAGAAGCTTGAAGTACCTGTGGATCCGCGAGTGGAACGGATTGCAGAGTTACTTCCGGGTGGTAATTGTGGCGCATGTGGATTTCCTGCATGCCGAATATTAGCAGAAGCCGTGGTTGAGGATCATCATTTAGTCAATAATTGTAAGGCATGTGATGAGGAATCATGGTTGAAAATTTGTAGTATTCTTGGCATAAAGTTTGGAAAGAAGAAGATTGCACTCGTGGCTTGCAGTTATGACTCCGTGGACAAATTTGAGTACGAAGGCGTAAAAACTTGCGCCACGGCAGCTCTCATCATGGGCGGATTCCGGGCATGTGAATACGCATGTTTAGGGTTCGGCGATTGTGTGCATGCCTGCACTTTTAATGCCATTGAGAGGCGAGGTTACAAATACTTCGTAGACACCAGGAAATGCATTGGGTGTGGTGCGTGCATGGAGGCGTGTCCGAGGGATTTGATGAGGTACATAGATGCCGATGCAAAAGTGCTTGTCAGGTGCAATTCACGGGATAATGGTAAGATAGTAGCGAAGATATGTGAGAAAGGCTGCATTGCATGCAAGCAATGCGAGAAGGCGTGTGAAAGAGAAGCGATAAAGGTTGAAAATAACCTTGCAGTAATTGATTA
>DAOUYX010000194.1 GCA_030665925.1 Methanosarcinales archaeon
GAGGAGTTGCTGGTGAATCTCATCGGAAACAGTATAAAATACCGGGGTGACCAGCCGAGCCCGAAGATAGACATCGGGTATCGTGTAGATAGCGAAAGCGAAGAAACGGTGTTCTTTGTGCGGGATAACGGAATAGGGATAGACAAGAGCCAGCACGAGAAGGTGTTCGATTTGTTCTATACGGAGGACAGAAGTGGCAAGGGCACGGGTGCCGGGTTAGCAATCGTGAAACGAATAGTCGAGGTGCACGGGGGTCGTGTATGGATAGAATCGGAGAAAGGCACGGGGTGCACGGTTTGCTTTACGTTGCCGGTTGTGTGAAGATGCCGGATGCAAGACTATGTTATGACACAGCTTTAATGAACTCGAGCACCCTAATTCTTCACATAACTCGAATTTCGATTTCCTGTATCTTGTATCATGCATCATGTATCATGTATCATCATGCTATACAACTACATACATCACCTTGTATAAACTACCTTTATTATGTCATTGTTTTCCAATGCGTGTTTCTCACCCAGTCGGAGTTTGGTTCTCGCGTCCACGGCATAAAGGAAGCTCTCCCCGATGTCAGAATGAACCGAGAAGGCTAAGTCCCTGGCTGTGCTCCCTCTTTTCAAAAGAAACGCATCTGGCAGAATCCTACCTACGGAATCACTGAATTTGTGCTCGTCCTCCACCGGATACGCAACTACGTAGTCCAACAAATCAAACACCACACGATTTATTATCTCCTGGACTCCCGTGCCTTCATACGCATGAATAAACTCTCTTATCCGTTCCAGTCCTTTCCTCTGCCTTTCCGTGGGATTAGACGAAATCTCAAAATCCGCATCTCCGGGCAGATACGTTATGATTTTGTTCTTCGCTGCGGTTCTCAAAGCGAGTTCCGCCTCCGCAGAACATGGAATTACCGGTTCCCCCTCTTTTTCTTTGCTTTTGTCTTTCAGTCTCTTTATGTTCTCTTCAGGCGCAATGTCTGCTTTATTCGCCGCAATAAGCATCTTTTTACTCCTTTTTATTATGGATGCAGCTAAATTTTTCAGGTCTTCATCAGTCCACGACTTAAAGTTGGCCCTGTCTAAACTGCGGGATTCTAATAGAACCGCCTTTATGTGCTCTTCTGTTACGCCAACACCAGCTAATTGCTCGGAAAGCAACCGCTCTATCTTCGTTCCTTCTAATTCCGCCTTTCTCTCCAGTTTTCGCCAATTCCGCTTTATTATCCCGTACACCCACATATCCAACTCCGCTTTGAAGAAATCAACATCTTCGAGCGGATTATGGCTTCCAACGTCCACTACGTTACCATCCGCATCCGTCCCTCCTGATGCATCTACAACATGTATTATCGCTTCTGCCTGCCTGAGTTCGTCTAAGAATTCGTTTCCCAAACCTCTTCCTTCGTGTGCACCCCTGACCAGTCCCGCAACATCCAAGAGCTCCACAGGTACAAAGCGAAATCCATCAATGCAATTTCCGCACCCCTTTCCTCCTGTCGCCTGCTGAATCGCTTCTTCTTTACACGGGCATTTTACCTTCACGTATGCAATTCCAGTATTGGGCGCGATGGTTGTGAAGGGATACGAAGCTATTTCAACATCTGCGAGTGTAGAAGCCTTAAAAAAGGAGGACTTCCCCGAATTCGGCTTCCCTGCTATCGCTATTGTTATCATTTCTCATTATTCAATCTTCAACTGCAATCGTTTCTAACTGACTTACTATGCTCCACACTAACGCCCTCGTATGAGAAGGAATGTTTTGGTTGGTAGCTAGTTCATCCAGATCGGAGATCGCCGCTGCCACGCGCACCGCCAGTGATTCATCGCCGTTCAGCAGCTTATCTTTTACTTCACCCGTTGATCTCCTTATGTTTCTCGGAACCGTAATATCTCCTATTATCTCTTCAAACATCTCGGCGCATCTCTTCACGATTTCTTCTTTATCCGCAACTTCCATTCGCTCTTATCCCCACCTCTATTCTATTCCCCGTGTAACGCAAGCAAAACAAAAGGAGACCTGTAAAAGTGTAAAAGAACCACTCACTAAAAATATTTTACGCTACAATAAAAATAACTATGTAATGTTGAACGGCGTGCGAGCTATTGAAGAAGCTGTACAAGCGGATCTAAGACAAGAGCAAAAGCCGTTAACCCTGTTCCTGCTCGGCGGTGCAGATGTAGGAAAGACGTACACCGCTACTGCTCTTGCAAACAGGTTTTATGAGCGGGGGCTAAAAGTGGCAGTTGTGGATGCCGACGTGGGTCAAAGTGATATAGGACCTCCCTGCTGCATAGGAATGGGTATTCTGAAAAGGGGAATACAAAAGATCTCAGAAGTGCCTCTTCACAGTCTATATTTCGTTGGAAATACCTCGCCTAACGGTTGTATGCGTGAATGCGTGAATGGGGCAGCAGCCGCTGTGCGGAAAGCAAAAAAGCTCAATGCTGAGGTTATAATTGTGGATTCAACCGGATGGATAGAAGGAGAAGATGCGAAGAGGTTTAAGCTGTTCGAAATAAAAGCGATAGATCCCGCTTTTGTCATTGCGATAGAGAAGGAGGATGAATTGGG
>DAOUYX010000047.1 GCA_030665925.1 Methanosarcinales archaeon
GGAAATAATCTTATCCTTGTACGCCTTCAATAGCAGATAGATTGTTCCCTTGCTCGCTATAGTACGAGTTTCCGCATAACGCTTTGCATCGTCGTCATCGCTTATGAAGATACTGTTAGTATCAATACATAGAGCTATTCCTTCTATTTCGCCCTGTCCTAACTGGATATTCCTCTTTTCTGCATCATCCTCAATATCTCTAATTGTTTCCTCGTGTGGGTGTTGGACAATCAACAATTCCCCTATCTCTTCCTTTATAGCCTCAGCATCTTCAAATCCTTTCTCGCCACCGACTTCTACAACCTCTTTGTAAACCGAAGGAGGAATCAAAGCCGACCCATACAACTCCTTGATGATGAATAGCGCATTGCTCTTACCTAAATATATTAGCGGAGAAGAATCTAACACAGTCACAACCCTTCAATCTCCTGTTCCAATCTTCCTTTATCGATTCTGAGAACAAAACCCCTCTTCTTTATCTCTCGATGAAACTCCTGAATATTCAAACCTGCAAACTCCGCAGCTCCTCCTTGCGATAAGATACCTCGCTGGTATTTCTCTATTGCCTTTCTTATTTTGTATTCCCTTAGTCCAAAGTCAAAGATCTCACGGATTGTCTCTGACTCCGTTTTACCCTCCATCTCCACTATTCTCGCCAATTCATCTGCAAATTTCTCTTTAAGCCGGATTGTTTTTGTCTTCATCGTATATCTATTCGTATTCTATCCGCATATATAAATGTTTATATTAGATTACAATACCACTCTGTTACGAACGTTAAATATCCCTCCTCACTAACGTCTCCGCTTCTATCCATTCACCACTGCTTATCTTAACTCCGGGATACAATGAAACGTTTATTCCCGTTTTGACATTGTAGCCAACGATTGCGCCCAACTTCCTCCTGCAGGAATCTATCCGCTCTCCTTTTATGCTCATCTTCACATTCCTATCGTCAAATCGCAAATTCGCTATCTTGGTTCCCGCACCTAAATTGCAGCCCTCTGCTATGACAGAATCGGGAACGTAGTTCTGGTGAGGAACATGAGAATTGGACATTACCACGCTTCGCTTTGCAATAGCAAATTCACCAACAACACAATTATCCCCAATAACCGAGTGATCAATAACACAATTCTTTATCTCGCAATCCTTTCCGATGATTGCGGGTTTCTTTATTACTGCGGAATCCCACAGTTCCGTGTTTTCACCTACCGCAAATCCTATTCGCTCAAGCATGTGCATGTTTGCATCTATATAGTCCCAGGGGTAACCGATGTCGTTCCAATAGCCGTTCAAAGGAATAACTCTGACCTTTTCTTGCTCGTTCAGCGCCTGAACAGCATCAGTCAGCTCGTATTCGCCTCGCTCACTTTCGTTCGTCCTCTCCACTAAATCCAATATCGGAGGCGTGAAGTGGTATATTCCTGCATTGATAAATCCTTCTCCAAATCCCGTTTTCTCTCTTATCTCCTTCAATCGTCCATCTTCAAACACCACTTCGCCATATCGTGAAACGTCCTTCATCTTGACAACGGCAATCGCATTCTCGTTTTCTACAATCTCGGAGAAATTCGTGATGTCGAAGAACAGGTCGCCGTACATCAAAATGAAATCCTCATCAATAAAATCCCGCGCGGCGTGCAATGCCGTTGCAGTCCCTTTTATCAATTTGTCTTCGTAGTATTTCACGTCCTCAAAGTCAATTTGTTCTTTTAAATACCCCGCAACAATCGCTATCTCGTCTATTCCATGCGCCCGCAGCAGCTCAATTTGATACTCAATCAGCGGCTTATTGCATACCGGAAGCATTGCTTTCGGCTTACAATCCGTAAGCGGCTGTAATCGCTCCCCCTTACCCGCGGCGAGTATTATCCCTTTCATTTTCAATCCTTTCAAAGATATTAGGAAAATACTTCTCTAAGAACTCTTCTTGAGTATATGCTTCTGCATTTAACTTATTTGCAAGCCTTATGAAATCATCATCTCTGCTTACCAGAATAGCAGACTTTACCAGGATTATGCTAAGGCCTATGGAATCGAAGGGGTCAAGCGGCTGCTCACTTTGAAGTCTATTTGCTTCCAGCATATCCCCCGAATCCGGAACTTCAATTTCTATCACTCGGAACAAACTTTCTATGCATTCCTTGATCTTTTTCTTGCTATATCTCTTTTTCCTCCTCAATACAAATCTGACCTCAAAAATATTGGTTAATGACGTACGCCCCTCGATTTGTCCTCCCTCTATTAGTTCTATTATCTCATACGGGCACCGCCATAAATTAAATCCCGTGTTTGGGTCCGTCTCCATTGCCAACCAGTTTATAAGAACATCGGTATCCAGAAAAATCCTAAAACTTTCCATAGCAACTTTCTCTCTGCTTCTTGATATATTCTGTGCTGGTCATCCCACCTGGAACAACTCCTTCGAAAGCACCTAACCATTTCTCCGCTATCCTTTCTTCCTTCTCTTTTATTTCGATGCTTTCCACAGCTTTCATTATCCTCTCCAATGCTATTGGCATCTTTTTTTATCTCCTTCTTCAAATGCTATATAATTCTTAATATAAAAACTCATCCAGACATTTCCACCCACCCCAATAACTTTCGGTTCACAATCCGTGAGCGGCTGTAATCGCTCACCCTTACCCGCGGCGAGTATTATCCCTTTCATTCTTACTTTACTGTGGTACCTTTTTGATTATAGACTGTACAAAGTTCTTTATCTTATTATACTCCTCTTTATCTCTCGATTCGTATGCAACAGATATTTTTGGCTCTGTATTAGAAGCTCGGAAAAGAGCCCAGCCATTTTCAAACACGACTTTAACACCATCCAAACAATCCACTACATAGCCTTCTTTCTCCAATTCCACCTTCAACTGTGCGATAAACGAGAACTTCTCAGATTCTTTCACGGAAATGCGAATATTTTCAGATACATAGTCAGGAAAATCCTTGATAAGCTCGGACAACCTTTCCCCTCCCTGTGAAATGAGTTCAATAACTTTAAGGCTTGCAAGTATTGCATCGTCCGCGAAGAAGGTTTCTTTAAAATAGTAATGCCCGGAAAGTTCGCCGCCGAGTTCAGCAGCTTCTTCCATCATCTTCTGCGCTATATACGTATGTCCAACTCTGCATGGAATCGCTGACCCACCGGATTTCTTTATGGTATCAATCGCCATTCCAGACATGAGTGCATCATGGACGATCTTCGCCCCGGGCTTCTCTTCCAGTAAATGCTTAACTAAAAGCGAGAAAATCCTACTCGATTCTATCGCCTTTCCATCCGCATCAATAACCGCTAATCTATCACCGTCACCATCGTAAACAAAGCCAAGATCTGCTCCAGCTTCTTTGACTCTGCTTTTGGCATCTAACAAATTCTCTTCTTTCGACGGATCCGGATCATGACCCGGGAAATTACCATCCGCCGTACAGTTCAATTCATTGACCGTCATACCCAATCGCCTATATATCTCAGGAGCGTATAATCCTGCAGCGCCATTTGAGCCGTCTATAACGACTGACAAACGATTTCCGATCTTCACACGCGCAAGTGTCAGTGCCAGAATGAAGTTAATGTAATCCTCTTTGACTTTGATAGCGAGCGTTGAAGAAGAGCCGTTGCCCTTACGATAGTTTTCACGCTCAAAAATCTCCTTCAGCGTACCTATCCCGGACTCATAGCTTATCGGCATTGCATTTGCGTCGAACAACTTGAAGCCATTATACTCTTTGGGATTGTGAGACGCCGTTATGTTTACACCACCATCACAGTTAAAGTGCGTAATCGCAAAAACCACTATGGGCGTCGTAACAACGCCTATATCTATAATCTCAGAACCCGTTGAGATTACCCCGTTAATAAAATGCTCTTTCAATTGCGGGCCACTCAACCGTGTATCGCATCCTACGGCAATCTTACCGGGGTTAAGAGTGCCAAATGCCGCGCCTATCAGGTATGCTACACGCTCATCAATCTCCGAAGAATAGATGCCCCGTATGTCATATGCTTTGAATATGCTCATGGTTAAATTACCGTAACGCTTTTAGCGAGATTGCGCGGCTTGTCCGGATCGAGTCCTCTCAAAACCGCAAGTTCATACGCGAGAACCTGCATCGGTATAATTTGAACTATTGGATTCAGCTCTTCCGCCTCAGGAACTTTTATCCAGAAATCGAATAAGTCATCCTGCTCCGAGGAAACACCTATGATATACCCACCTCGGCTTTTAACCTCCTCGGCATTCGATAAGATCTTCGATCTGTTTTCTGATGATACGAAGACGATACACGGTGTTCCCTCTTCAATCAAAGCCAGAGGTCCGTGCTTGAGTTCCCCACCCGCAAATGCCTCTGCATGTAGGTAGGAAACCTCTTTTATCTTCAGCGCGGCTTCCAGAGCGGTGGTGTACTGAAGTCCTCTTCCAATAAGGTATATATCCCACTTATCACACAAAATCTCCGCAAGCGTCGTCAAAGAGTCCCTCATTGTCCTTGACGTCAGGTTATATACTTCGAGGTATAAGCCCCCTATTTTCTCCAATCCGTCTTCGTATTTCCCTGCAACTGCGTATGCAAGCATGGTCATCAGAACAACCTGGGAGGTATAGGTCTTCGTTGAAAGAACGCATATCTCCGGACCTGAATTCATCATGATGAGGGCATGCCCTTCCATAGTGAGCGAAGAACCCACAACGTTCGTTATGCCAATCACTCTGCTCTCCTTCCTCTTGGCTGCCCGCACCGCAAGAAGTATATCCGCCGTCTCGCCCGATTGCGATACTGCGAATACCAGTGTTCTATCAGTGAGGAAATGCTCATAATTCTCGAATTCCGAGGCTAAAACGGCATTTACATGCACTTTCGCCACCTTTGAGAATAGATAGCTACCCGCCAGGCACGCATGATAGCTCGACCCGCATCCGACGAAGAACACACCAAAAGCATTTTTTATCTCATCTACAATATCCCACACCGTATTCTTGTCTTGCTGTAGCGCCCTCATAATTGTCTCCGCCTGCTCGCTCATCTCTTTCATCATAAAATGCTTGAATTCGCCCTTCTTCGCCTCTTCTACGTTCCATTCCACAGTATCTATATGACGCGATACTTCTTTTCCATCATTGTAAACTTTAACTCCACCTCGTTCCGCAATGATGAAGTCGTAATTGTTTAAATACACGACTTTATTCGTCCATTCCAGGAAAGAAGGTATGTCCGAGGCTAAGAATACGCCGTGCTCCGCGATGCCAAGCACTAAAGGCGAGTCCTTTCGGGCGCCCACTATTTTATCCTCGTCTTCTTTAAGCGCGAGAACCGCATAGCTCCCTTCTAAACTGTCAAACGCTTTCATGCACGCATCTTCAAATCCGTATTGTAAATTTTCCTCTATTAAGTGCGCTATTACCTCAGAATCGGTATCGCTTGTGAATCGGTGTCCTTTGCTGATAAGCTGCTCTCTCAACTCTCTATAATTCTCTATTATCCCGTTATGAACTATCGCTATCTTCCCCTCACAGTCCGTATGGGGATGCGCATTTTCATCGGTAACCGCTCCGTGGGTTGCCCACCTCGTATGCGCAATTCCGATATTTCCCTCAAAACTCTCAAAATTTAAACGCCGCGCTATTTCTTCTATTTTCCCTACGCTCTTCCTTACCTCAATGTGACCAGTGGCGTGATTCGTAGCTATCCCCGCCGAATCGTAACCCCGATATTCGAGATTTTTTAAGCCTTTAAGGAGTATCGTAGACGCTTTTTTACTCCCTATGTATCCAATTATTCCACACATCCGTCTATCGTTATTTAGCTGTCTTTAAATAAATAATTGACTGTCTGTGTTATCTTTATTCTCAGATTCTCACACCGTTTCGGCGGCTCGGGATATAAATGTTAGACAGCAAATGAAATGAAAGGAGAAATAGAGATCTCGGTTGTGCTTCCGGCGATAATGAAGCGGAGAGAATAGCGGAGGCCGTGAAGCAAACGAAGCAATCTCTTGATAAAATCTCGTCCTCTTTTGATTTTGAAATACTCATTGCAGAAGATGGGAGCACCGATGGCACGGATGAAATACTCGCGTTTGTCGATGTTGATCTCTCCACAGATATGCGGTATGTGAAAGAACTCATAGAGGCAATTAGGAGCGAAGGCTACGATTTTGCAGCAGGGCAGGATCAAGAATATTAAAAGAAAGTGAAGTGAACAGGTCGTTTAAGCGCGAGGCAATGAGCATCGTTTATAACTTCTTGGTGAGAAAAGTTCTTAAATCAAAGATAAGAGATCATCAATGCGGTTTTAAGTCTTTTCGAAGACAGTCGTTGCTGAACATCCTGGAGACAGTGAAAGATGAATAGTGGTTTTTGGATACGGAACTGCTGGTGCGCGCGCAGAGGAGTGGTTATAGAGTAAAGGAATTCCCGATAAAATGGGAGGAAAAAGGGGATACGAAAGTAGAAACCTTTAAGGATGGGCTTCGCATGTTCTCTAAGATTATCAAATTGTACTATCAGCTTAGGTAGGCGGGAGACGAAAAAGTTGGGAAGACGCAATAAAAAACCACAAGATTCCACAAGATTAACACAAACCTTTTCTTAGAAAGAAAAGCTTTAGCAAAAGAACATACTTGTTTTTCTTTTAGCACAGGTTTTCTTTTTGTGAAAAAGAAAAAGTGTTGTGTAATCTGTGGTTATAAAAGGAGCTGAACCATTACAAAAATATCAATCAGCATCGCTTTTCCTCTTTGTTCCTGTTACTTTTTACCGGTACCGTTACCTTCACCCGCTTCTTAAGCACGGGAACTAACCGTTTTATCTCTATTTCTCCACCGTGTTCCATCGTATACTCATTGATTGGCATATCGGGGAATTTTCCATTCACTTCGTAGATATAAAAACCCTCCTCGCCGTCTATTGATGCTATGAACTCTTTATCTCCTATCTTCTTTATTCCGATCCCTGCAACGTCCTTTAACGCTTCTAATATGCTTGTTCCTTTCCGAGCTTCTATCGCATAATCTTCGCTAAACGTCTCCAGCGCTTCATACAGTTTTGCCTTATTCGCCGTTAGCACATGCGTCTTACCGAATGTTTTACGGTTCACCAGTTCCGCATTCTCTAAAATTTTGACGTGCTTCGCAGCCACGGGCACCGATATCCCTGATGCTTTTGCCAGGCCGGAGACGTGGTAATCGGTCTTCATCAAGAGCTTCAGCATCTCCATTCTCGTTTTACTACTCAGCGCTTTGAATATCATCTGTTTCGTAACCATCTCATCTCCTTGCACTTAAGTTTATGAGCCGTTTGGGTTATAATTCTTTGCTACGTATAACTCCTCAGCCAATCTCTTTATATAGCTCTTGCCCTTTTCCCCGTCTTCTAACTGCTCTATCCACTCGTTTGGAATTGCGCCGTCACCATAATAAGCACCGCTTATCGCACCCGTCATAGCCCCTATCGTATCCGTATCGCCACCCAAGCTTATCGCATAGATGACACTATCTTCAAAACGGTCGAAGCGGAGAAATGAGTAGATGGCGGTAGGTACAGAGTTAAAAGCCGCCATCCCATTACCCAATTTAGCGATGATCTCCTTTTTGGTTGCATCTTTATCCAAAAGGGTCTCTATCCTCCTTATCTTCTCCTTATAAACGTTATTTTGAGCAAAGTTCTTCAGTTCAGACAGCATACTTTCTTTCTGTCCTCGCACCGCTAAAGCGACAGCGAAAGCCTGCAAAGCTGCTCCTGCTTTCCCAAGTTCGTGCGAGTGCGTAATAAGGCTGGATTTATACGCTATTTCCCTCAACACATCTGCGTTATCATAATAAAAGAGCCCCACGGGAGCAATTCGCATCGCGGCACCATTTCCGTACGAGCCTTCTCCACAAAACAGCTTTTTCGACACTTCTTTCCAACTTTCGCCAGCTTTTATCCTTTTTAATGCCCCTGTCGAGCCGGGGCCGTATCCTCGCTTCGCATCATAATTCTGGATGAACGTACGTGCCATATCCGCACCGTTGAAGCCTTTATTCTTGATTAAAGACTCGGCAACGCCGATCATCAGCTCCGTATCGTCCGTGTAACGACCGTAACTCATTTTCCACAGCTTTCTCTCGCTATACACAGAACGCACCCGCTCCATACTCCATCCTTCCACAGGAGCGCCTAATGCGTCACCCACAGCGCTGCCTATAAGCGCACCCGTGAATTTAGATTTTAGGTCTATTTTCACAGTCAAACCCTCTTTTTCACATCCCCGTATTTTGATTCCTCTACTCTACAAATAACAACGATGACTTCTCCCTTTAGCTCGTTCACCGATTCTTTATATAATTGTAGTTGGTTAACAAATAATCAATGAGTGCAAAGTCAAGCTCTGATAAGCATAAGGCGATATTGTTGATATGTGATGGTCTTGGAGACAGACCTTCGGTAGATGGAAAGACTCCGTTGCAAGCTGCGTATACACCCAATTTGGATGCACTCAGTGCATCAGGGATAAATGGGCTGATGGACGTAATATCTCCGGGAATTGTGCCGGGAAGCGATACTGCGCATCTTTCACTCTTTGGGTACGACCCATACAGGTATTATCCAGGCAGAGGCGTGTTTGAAGCACTTGGTGCGGATATGGAACTGCATAAGGGCGACGTTGCATTCAGGGCTAATTTCTCTACGGTGGACGATGAAATGCGGGTTATAGATCGTAGAGCGGGTAGAAAAGGGAGCAAAGAACTGGCAGAGATACTAAACGGGCTTGAAATAGACGGCGTTACGATCTCTCTGGAAAATACCACCGAGCATAGATGTGCTGTGGTCATGAAAGGCGAACAACTCTCACGATACGTCTCAGATGTAGACACACACGAAGCGGGGGGCTTTGTGCAAGAATGTAAGCCGCTTAAAGGAGGAGAGGATGAGCGAAAGACCGCATCCATAGTGAACAAATTTGTCAGGATGAGTTACGAGCTACTCAACGAGCATCCGGTGAATGCAGAGCGGAGAGAGAAGGGCGAACTGCCTGCGAACATTATTCTACTGCGGGGTGCGGGCAGCTATGAGAAAATAACCTCGATAAAAGACCGATTCGGCTTTAGCGCTGCTTGCGTGGCAGGAGCTTCGCTTTACAAGGGTGTGGCGAAATACCTCGGTATGCATGTTCTCACGGTAGAAGGCGCGACCGGTAAGGCGGACACAAACCTGCACAATAAGGCAGAAGCCGCTTTACGATCGTTAGAGGAGCACGATTTTGTTTTTCTTCATGTGAAGGATACCGATAACAATGGACATGATGGCAACTTCGAAGGCAAGAAAAGGATCATCGAGAGGATAGATAAAGAGCTTGTGGCACGGCTAAAAGATACCGATGCCTACCTTGTGGTCACTGGAGATCATAGCACGCCCGTATCACTAAAGAGGCACAGTAGCGACCCTGTTCCTGTGGTTATAAAAGGCGAAGGGGT
>DAOUYX010000123.1 GCA_030665925.1 Methanosarcinales archaeon
TAAGGGGCATCGCAGAGGCAGTTGAGTTCAGTACTGCGGGAAAGGCAGAGCCATCTGAGAAGTTTAAACGAATGACAGAAAAGATGCGGTCACGGAGATAGGGGAGTTGTAGTCGTCTGCCTGATAGCAAGTGTAGCGAGAGGTAGAAATAAGTCATTTCCCGAACAATTTTGAGAGCAGCGTCTTTCTTGTATCGCACATCTCTATGAAGGAACAGCTATCGCAAGGTGCATTCGCGCCTTTCTCCGGGTACACACCGCCCTTAATCTTCTTCACGTACTTCAATATCTGAAACGCAAGAGCTCTATCCCTCTTTTTTATATGCGATTCGCGGATGTCCGCAGTTCTCATATTTATATATTCCACAAAACCACGCTGCACCGTCGTCCCGAACTCATCCTCGATGAGCATTGCATACGCCGCCAATTGCATCCTATCGCTTCTCCATACGCCGTATTCAGGGCATCTACCCGTTTTTATCACGCACGGTATAACTTCCGCCTCTGTTTTTATCAGCTTGTCCACGCTGCCGACCATGCCTAACTTTTCCGATAACATTGTATGCTCCCTTTCATAGCTATAAGAACGCTCCAACTCAGCCAATTCATCTTCGGTTTTGAGCTTACTGAGCCATCCGGGGCTTTCTATGCTATGCAAAAAATCGTTTTTCACGTCCTCAAAAAGATCCTTATCCACCGTTTTCAGCTCATCTTTGTATATCCATTCCACACTGTCCACGACATCTTCAATTACTTGTTTTACCGCTTCCTCCTCTGTTGTTTTCTCCTCCCCTCCACCCTCATCGTATCTATCTCCTCCGTAAACTTTATGCAGATTGAATCCCAACTCCTTCAGTAGAATATGCTCAATTGCGCTCCTTTCTCTTCCCTCTGCTATTCTGGGTTGCTCGTACCCGCGCGCACGAAAATAAACCAGCCGAGGGCATATCATGTAGTGCGTTAAATCAGAAACTTTAATTTTAATCGTGGATTTGTAATCCTGCTTGGGTTGCATTATATCACACCAAATACTTTAAATATATATTGATTCATTATTATAACAAGTCATAGGAGGAAAAAGAGAGAAATGTTTGAGGCTAAGATAGATGCAAGTGTGTTAAGAGAATGTATAGAGTCAATTACCGCAGTAGTGGATGAAGGGAAGTTAAGAGTAGCGGAGGATGGTTTAAAACTCCGTGCTGTGGATCCCGCAAACGTGGCAATGGTTTCGTTTGAGTTACAACGTGATGCTTTTGATGATTTTCGTTTTGAGCAGGGATCGGGTGCGGAGGCCGCGAGCGAATCCACGGCTGCTACTACTGAAGTGGGCATAGATTTCAATAAGTTACGTGACATCCTTGGAATAGGGGGTAGAGAAGAGGTCGATTTGAAACTGGATGAGCAAGTTCAAAAGCTATTCACAAGGATGGGCAGTCTCGCTTATACCATCTCCTTGCTTGACCCCGCTTCGCTGAGGAAAGAGCCGAAGGTTCCGGAGCTTGAATTCCCCGTGCAGGTAGTCATCGAAACGGAAGAATTTAGAAGAACGATACGTGCTTCGGAGAAGATCGGGGACCACATAGTGCTTGGTGTGGATGGGGAAGAGTTCTACATGGAGGTAGAAGGTGAGATGGATAAACTGCGGTTAGGATTGAGAAAGGAGCAATTGATACATCTGACACCGGGAACGCTCCATTCGTTGTACTCGCTGGACTACGTCGCGGCAATGAGCAAAGGAATGAGCCATGCGGAGAATATAACGCTCAACCTTGGTAAGGATTATCCGTTACGGGTAGATTTTGAAGTGGCGGACGGCAAGGGGAAGGTCAGTTATCTGCTTGCGCCACGGATAGAGTCCGAATAGCTAAAATATAGAAGACGGGTCAGTAGACGGCACGGCACCAGCAGCTCGTCGTCATGAAATGATGGAGGAAGGAGTAAAAGAGGAAGCACGATTATGCTTCTATCCTTTTCTGTCTGCAGCGTCGAATTACGTAGAAGCGTCAGGAGTTACGCTGGATGCTTTGATAACTGCGGCTGCGTTTGAACGTGCACGATTGCGTGGTAAAGAACGAGTACGTGAAGCGATACGGGAAGGCGCGATCAGAAAGCCGGTTATCATGCGCACTGCGCAAGCGGAGATGGAATTGTTATCGTATCCGTTTGCCCGTATTCTGGTGTCCTGTATCGGTAATGCGCACCTTGTGCGTAGATATGCATTATCAGAAGCCAAATCGGCGTACAATAAACTATTAGAGGATTCCAGCACGGGTGCCAGCGCGGACACCGATATTATTTACGGGATGGCGCAGGAGTTCGAGATAAAAATAGATTTATCGCGATTACCGCATGAGCACGTGCAGGTGCAGATGTCGTTCGTTGATTATTTACGGTTCACGTCGAATCTGCGTGATAAACGCTGGAAACTGGTGAATCGCGGGTTGGAGAAGGGGCAGGTGAAACTGAGGAAGGGCGAATTTCTACGCATTATCCAGGAAGCGATATACGCACGGATAAGCAAAGACATGCCTTTGGACGTCCCCGCAGCGCTATGCGAATCGATACGTAAATATACCACGGATATAGAAGTTGAATTGGAGGAGCGGCGAAAGAAGTTCGGTGACAGCGGTTTCGAGACAAGTTCCGGATTTCGAGTGAAAGATCCAAGCTGTTTTCCGCCCTGTATTACTGCCATTCTGAGCAACTTAAAAGACGGCGTCAACGTGCCGCACACGGCACGATTTGCGGTTACTGCTTTTTTATTGAACATCGGTCTCACGGTGGACGAAATAATAGAGATTTATAAGAACTCGCCAGATTTCGACGAGGAGCGAACGCGGTATCAGGTGGTGCACATAGCGGGTGAATCAGGTAGTACCAAGTACACAGCGCCGTCATGTTCGACCATGCGCACGTACGGCAACTGCGTTGACAGTGATGACGTGTGCGAGAAGATCAATCATCCGTTAAGCTATTACAAACTGAAGTTGAAACAGAAGCAGAAGCGGAAGGAAGAGCAGCAGGATAAATCAAAGGAAAAGGTCAAAACGGAAAAATGAGAAGATATAGGTATAAAGTGGAGTTTTTGCCCATAGAAGAGGAAGAGGGGGAGAAGAAGATAGATAAAGAGAAAATTGAAGAGACCCTGAATAGCTATGCCGCGAAAGGATGGCGATTGCGACAGATAGCGTTATGCGGCAATTTGGGGTTGATATACGTTTTCGAAAAATAAAATTGTGGGAAAGTTTTATCAAAAATGCTTCGCAGGTTTGACAAGCTGTTTAATCGGAAAGAATTGAAAAAGAAGATTGAAATATTGCAAATACGTATTAACGAGCTTGAATCGGAAAATAGATTGCTCTCTACACGATTATCAAAGCAGGAGGTACGAGCAAAAAAGGCGGTATCTGATAAACAAGAAGCGGATTTGACATTGAAAAAAGCAGAGGAAAGAATAGACAATCTCGAATACACGCTTGAGAATCAGAAAGAGGAAACGCAAAAAACTGACGACTTCAAACGATCGGTAACATTAACAAATGCTCAATCTTGTGACCTATTGTCTCAGATTGGCTCGATCAGGTCAAGAAATGAAGACCTTGTCACGGTCTACCTGCGCCCAAATGAATCATTCACCGACCTGAATGAATTCGATATTGAACTTGAACAAGATGTCAAATACCTGATGCAAAGGATCGAGTCACCGACAGGTATGGCACTTTTCTACGATATGAAAAGGCTGGGGATGGTTCGCATGCTCATGACACCACCGTTTCCGATAGTTGAATCCAAATGGAAACTCGCTCGTGTCTTTGATACCGCGCAGTTACAAGAACTATTAGAGCAGAATCCGGTATTTTGCATCCTATTGGCACATGCAGGGGAGACGTTTATCGGAATATCCGACCGCGAGAGAGTTATTGAGTACAAGATCGTTCGTAGTAGTGTAAAGGAGAAGCACACGAAAGGAGGAATGAGTCAGCGTAGATTTGAACGACTTCGCGACGAGGACGTCAGGCATCATGCTGAGAAGGCGAGAGGTGTATTTGAAGCGCTGGTAGAGGAATATAAAAACGAGTTGAAAATGGTAGTTGCAAGCGGCGAGCATAACCTGATTAAGGAGATTACAGGTGGTGGCGATTCCGGGTATCGGTATCCGTTTTCGTTACTTATCAGAAGTATAGACGCAAAAGCAAAGATAGAAAAGCGCAATATAGATAAGATAAGAGTGTTGACGTGGTCCGCGAGATGGTATCTGCTCAAAATTCGGGGAAATTTTGAACAGACAATGAAAAATGAATGAAGAAGAAGCGAAACGTATGTGTTTAGCTCCTAAAAACTATTCCAGTAAATTCTGGTTACTGCAACCGCAGCCACAAAGCTTATATACCCTGAGCGACACTCTTATTGCCGGAGGGGATAAAAGGTGTGTGATAATGAGATTAAAATCATCGAGCGACTTCAAGAAGAGAAAGCTCTGCTGAAAGAGGAGAATAAAATCCTCAAAACCAGCATAGAAGAACTTGAAGCCCGGCTGGCCAAATATGAGAATGCACACGCCCCGCCCAGCCTGAGACAGGGTGGTAGCAGTGGGAAAGGTCGTAAGAAAAGCGGTGGAAAGAAACCAGGTCAGAAGAAAGGGCATAAAGGAATAACAAGACCTCAGCCAGAACCAGATAACGAGGTAGAGGTTATCGCTGACCGATGTCCCTACTGCGATACGAAGCTTGGCAGTCCGTTCAGGATAGAATCGGAGATCATCGAGGATATTCCGGAGCCACAGCCGGTCATCGTTACCGAGTTTAAGGTCGCACATTATACGTGCCCCCGATGCCAGCGAGAGATCGTTGCAACCCATCCTGATTGCCCAAAGGAAGGGAGATTCGGTAATAATACAATTGCTCGAGCGACACTGCTGAAATATGAAGACAGACTGCCCCACCGTAAGATCAGGAATGCCTTAAAGCGAGATTATGGATTAAAGGTAAGCCCTGCCTCGATACTCG
>DAOUYX010000094.1 GCA_030665925.1 Methanosarcinales archaeon
CCCTTAGTTTTGTCCCTCTCATCTCGCTTTCTTTACTCATTCTATTTTGACATTGTCTGATTAACCTAACCGCAGAGCTCACCGAGAACACAGAGGATAGAGGGTTAGCGGTTTGGGGGTTTAGCTAACGAGCCGAACCGCTAATAAACTAAACCTCTAATTCAGCGTTCTCCGCGGTAGGGTAAATTTGAGATGTGACATTGTCAAGCTATTCTCCACCGAAGAAGTGCCGCATCATCGGATACATCTCCATCATCTGCTCCGATGCTATGTCCTCGTAGAGCCGGTACGCAATGCTCACTGCCAGGAGCAAACCAGTCCCGGATGCCTGCCCAAGTGTGCCGAACATATTTGAAACCACGCACAACACACCCAAGACAGCGCCACCCATGAGTGCTATTTTTGGGATGTATCCCTCCATCATTCGTTCTATCGCTGCCGGGGTCCTGCGATGTCCTGGTATTTGCAGCCCGGAGCGATGTATCTGCGATGCCACATCCTTAGCTCCCATTCCAGTCGTATTTATCCAGAACAGAGCGAATATCGCCCCACCTATAACCATAAACGCAAGGTCAACACCCAATCTCAGGGCAATTTGCCAACCTGCAATGTTCGGATATCCAAGATGCACGAGTGACGGGAACCAGTCCCAGGGACTATAAATAGGGTCGAGATAATACATCAAGCCTGATACTGCATTTCCATATTCGTCATACGTCCCAAGAAAGGGCATTTTTTGAGAAAACACCCTTCCAAAACCCTGTATGCTCGCCTGTAATGCTCTTACAAGAATCATTGGCAGCACACTTGCGTATAACAGCTTAATGGGAAACTTACCGCGGGCGCCTCGTGCCATCGAATGTGCCAGCGGGATCTCTAAACGCGTACTCTCGAGGTAAACCACGAGGAAAAATACCGCAATAGTTGATATAAGTGCGATTAAATGGTGCTGGAAAAGGAACGTTATTCCTCCACTCAATATCATATTCCCAAGATCGCCTTCCTGCACCAGTTCTATCCACCTGGGGATGACACCCACCGCCCAGCCGCTTTCATCGGGAACCCAATTTATCAGCCCTTGAATTACTTGTTGTGAGACACCAGCGAGGATGAACAATGAAACACCTGATCCGATCCCCCATTTCGATACCACCTCATCCATGAAGTAGATAAGCATTCCACCGATGAAGATTTGAATGAACAACAAAAGAGAAATGACCCACAACTTATCGGCTACACCCAGCATTGAGGCTATTTCCGGATTCGGCTTATAAAAACCCACAACGTATGTTAGACTAATGAGAGCGGCAAAAGCCACAACGAGCATTTTCTGCAGGTTTTGATAAAACGCCTGGTCTCGAGGGTCGCTCAAATTTAAGTTTATTATTCCCGCACCGACCAGAAGCTGTAAGACAATAGAAGCATCAACGATTGGCATGATCCCAAGGGCCGTTAATGAATACATTTCCCCCGCAAATATCGCACGCCATCTGCCGAAAAGGTCCAGTGATTCAGGATGTAGCCCGAAGAGTGGAACATTACCAAGGGCGAAAAAGAGAATGAGTATACCAAGGGTCCACCACAACTTCGCTTTAAAATGAATGTGCCAACCAGGGCGTTCAACCATGGGGAATTTACTTAAAATGGACGTAAAAGCATCTCGTAAAGTCATCTAAGCAACACTCATACTCCGCTTTCTACTTCTACTTCTAATTTGACACTTCCACCTACGCGTTCTATCTTTTCCCGTGCTGTTTTTGATATTTTGTTCGCTTTGAGCATCAGCTTCTTCGTTACTTTGCCCTTGCCTAATATCTTCTGTATGCCGAGTTCGTTCGCGTCGAGATAAATGCCATCGCCTTTCTCTTCCGCCTTTCCTTCTCCTATCAGCTCTTCCAGCATCTCTTCCAAATCACCCACGTTCACGGTCGTATCGTCGCTACGATTGTAAGAAGGTAGCTGGGACTTGTTATTCCCCTTTCTTATACCTCTCTTCAAAGACCATACAAAGTGATGCCCGTACGCGCCAGCATGTCCGACACCACCTCTGCTCCCTTTCCCTCTTCTCTTCTTAGCCGAGCCACCACCGCAGGTTCTTGTTCCTCTTATCCTCTTTATCCTCTTCTTCATATACACAGACCCTTATCTATAAATATCCTACCAGCAGTTTAAAAGCATCTTTTATATAACTTTACCTTTTATATCTCTACTAACAACAATAGAATAGTATAGTTTTGCCTTGTATAATAAATTGGAGGATTAAAATAGAAGGGAGATGTTAAAAGTAGATATAAAAGTAGAGAATGTAGTAGCGAACGCAAGGCTTGCTGATAGCCTCGATCTGGAATACATCGAATCGAAGTTGGAAGATGCGACGTTCACGCGAAAAAAATTCCCCGGTCTGGTGTACAGAACAAAGGATCCAAAAGCAGCTTTTCTCATCTTTCGCTCCGGGAAAGTGGTGTGCACCGGGTCGAAGACTGAAGCAGGCGTTCGGAAGGTGATGGACATGCTCGCTGCCGCACTTATGGGCATAGGTATGAAAGTGGAAGATCATCCGAAGTTCAAAGTGCAGAATATCGTCGCTTCTGCCAATATTGGAAGAGAACTCAACCTCGGAGCCATCGTGGTGGGGTTAAAGCTGGAAGGCATGGAGTACGAGCCGGAGGTTTTCCCCGGACTGGTGTACAGAATTAAGGATCCCAAGAGTGCCATATTGATCTTCAGCTCTGGACGGTTGGTGATAACCGGAGGGAAGACCTTGGAGGATTGTGAAAAGTCCGTGAAGGTACTACTTGATAAATTGACAGAGCTGGAATTGATTTAAATAAACGTAAAAGTTGAAAATGAGATGGCAATCTCAGTTTATATGAGGATTGGGAGGGAATAGAGGAGGGTTTGGATTAGATTGGGATAAACCGTCTTAAACGAGAGCTTCTTTTAGACTATCGAGATTGAACCGTGTATTTGCGCAGCCATTCTTTGTCAACGGGATTCCTCTAACCGCCAATCCTTCTGATTCCGCAACACTTAGTCCCAACTTTATTTCTTCGGGGCACGCAATTCCTGAAACGGCATCGCAATTCATACGTTCAAAAATCTTCTTCATGCCCGAACCCCCGGGCAGAATAAATACTTTATAACCATTCTCTTTGCCGAGTTCTGTTGCTTGATTTGCTAAGCAATCGGGCGAGCAGTGGTTGCAGAAATACGAAGAAACATCAGGATCAAAGTCCGCTTTGCATCGCCAATCCATATATTTCCTGCAGCAATGCGGCACGAGCAATATCTTTTCGTTTGCGTTTTTGAACTCCTCCTCGTGAACCAGATTTTTTATTTGGAGGTCCACCAAGTCTTCAACAATAGAAATTGCGTCTTCCAACTGGATGCCCAAGAGCTTATCCACCCCAAATTTTCGCACGCTAGTCTTTGAGAACTCGCCCAATTTCTTGTGCAATTTGCGTTTATCCACCACCTTCGCAATATCCTTAAAAAAATCTCTTGGGAGCTTTGTCAAATCGTAGTTGAAAGAATATGCCATAATCTTATAATCTGCAATGGAAGTATAAAAATGTATTCCACGCGTGCCCATTGATTTCAACGGGGAATGGATGAAGAGAACTTACCGCAAATCTTTTTTCACCGCTATCGCCGCACCACATGCAGGGCATTTATTCTCTGATGTAAGGCGATAACCAACCACATCAAATCCATATCGTTTGATTAACAGCTCACCGCAATGCGGACAATAGGTATTTTCGTAAGGATGCCCCGGGACATTGCCGAGATAGACGTAATTCAGACCTTCTGCTCTCCCTATTTCCCGTGCACGCTCCATTATTTCGATCGGTGTCCGTCCGTTGTAAAGGCCGACTTCAAGCGACTTGTACGCGGGATAATACCGTGTTACATGCCAGGGTGTATCCTCTCCAGCATCTCTTCTGATTCTTGATACTATGCTTCTCAAGCATTCCTCGTCATCGTTCACTCCGGGTATAATGAGCGTTGTGATCTCAATATGAACGCCATTTTGCTTTGCCTCTTTTACATTCCGCCACACTTTTTCAACATCTGCGCCACAATAGTTCCTCACCGCGTCCTTACAGCCCTTTACATCCACATTCATCGCATCTAATCCGTGCTCTACGAGCAACCTCAGCGCGTCAGAACTCATATAACCATTTGTCACGTAGGTATTGTAGTAGCCCTCTTTCTTAGCGAGTTCAAAAACATCAAGTGAGTATTCGAGAAGTAGCGTTGGCTCGTTGAGGGATATAGAAGTCCCTTGACAGTCCATTTCTTTCACGAGCTGTACGAGTCGCTCTGGTGAAATATAATTACTTCTCGCAAGAGTCGGAACGGATTTGCTAATCTCCCAATTCTGACACCAGGGGCAAGAGAAATTACAGCCGTAACTCCCAACCGTTAATGCTTTGCTGCCCGGGAAGAAATGGAAAAACGGTTTCTTTTCTATTGGATTTGCACTTATAGAGGAAATATCGCCGTATTCTAAAGTAAAGAGTTTCCCCTCTATATTCATCCGTGTTTTACAGAATCCTAACTTGCCCGCAGCAATCTCGCAGAACCGTTCACAGGTTTTGCACTGCACTTTGTTACCTTCTTGCTCGTATAACAAAGATTCTTTTACACAGTTCGTAGTTTTCATTCCTTGATACTGTAAGATAAGGATAGTGTTTACTTCAAAATTTACTTTAAATAGAACCATTCTATCAAAGCTATACACTCGTAGGAGAACGCCTCGAAAAAGACGAATGCACTACATAATCGCAGAGAAGGGGACAACGGCAAAGAGAATCGCCTCAATTCTATCAGCCGGCAAAGCAAAGAAGAGGAAGATAGGACGGGTAGATGCGTATGAGTTCGATGGAAAAGTAGTTGCGGGACTGAGCGGACATGTGTTTCGGCTGGACTTCCCAACTACGTACAACAATTGGAGCAGGATTGATCCTTACAGGCTGATAGACGCTAAAATCGTGCATATCGCATTGAAGAAGACGATCGCTAAAGCGCTGGAGCAAATCGCAAAAGATGCGGATACCGTAACCATCGCAACTGACTACGACCGTGAAGGCGAGTTAATCGGTGTTGAAGCGCTTAGAATCATAAAAAAGACCAATCCCGATGTGAACATTGACCGAATGCGATACAGTGCAATCACCGAGAAGGACATAAAAGATAGCTTCGCCGCACGAAGCGACGTTGATTATAACCTGGCGGCATCTGCCGAAGCGAGAGGGATAACCGACCTGATATGGGGTGCGTCACTGACGAGGTTTGTCTCGTTATCTGCGAATCGGTTGGGGGAGGAGTTCTTCTCCGTTGGACGTGTTCAATCCCCCACACTTGCGTTGTTAGTGGATAAGGAGAAGGGAATAAGGAATTTCGTCCCGCGTAAATACTGGGAACTGCACGCGAAAGTAAAGACGGAAAAGGGCGAGATCTTCGAGGTCAGCCATAAAACGCAGAAATTCTGGGATAAAGAAGAAGCCGAAGGGACAAAATCAAGAATAGAATCAGCTCATGAAGGATGCGTTTGCGCGGTGAAGACGCGTGTGCGGACTGAAAAGCCGCCAACTCCGTTTGATACCACGAGTTTTATAAGGGCAGCGTCGGCCATCGGATATACGCCAAAGCGAGCAATGAATATCGCCGAGGGCTTATATCTGCAAGGGCTCATCTCTTATCATCGTACTGATAATACCACGTATCCCGACACGCTTGATTTAAAGGCGTTAGTAACGCTGTTCCTCGATAACGCAGAATTCGGCGATTACGCACGCCTCCTTTTATCAAAGAAGAAGCAATTGAAGCCGACCGCAGGTAAAAAAAGAACTACGGATCATCCACCCATACATCCCGTCTCAGAAGCATCGCGAGAGAAGATTGGCAAGCCGGAGTGGAAGATTTATGAACTTGTAGTAAGGCGGTTTTTAGCGACACTTTCAGATGCCGCGAAATGGGCGGATACCGACGTAAAGATCGAATTCGGTGAAGAAATCCTGGAAGCAAAGGGTAAAGAATTGAAGGAAGAAGGATTCCTCGCGGTATATCCCTATCAGAAAAAGGAGGAACTGCAAATCCCGGAGTTACAAGAAGGAGAGAAAGTACAAATCGAGCTTATAGAGCTTGTAGAGAAGGAAACAAAGCCACCGAAACGGATTTCACAGGCGGGCTTGATAAAGAAGATGGAAGATTTGGGGATTGGCACGAAGAGCACACGACATGAGATAGTGGGTAAATTGTACGAACGGGCATACGTGCAAGATAATCCTGCTAAACCCACAGAAAAGGCGATCGCACTTATTGATTCGTTAGAGAAATATGCGACTCTGATAACAAAGCCGGAGATGACACAAAAGCTGGAGCGGGAGATGGACGATATACGTGAGGGGAAACGAAAGAAGAAGGACGTTGCGGACGATTCGCGGAATATGCTACGAGAAGTGTTCAAGGAGATGACAACGAACAAGGAAGAGATCGCGAAATCGCTTAAAGAGGCTATGA
>DAOUYX010000159.1 GCA_030665925.1 Methanosarcinales archaeon
AAGGCATCAACGCGATGCCGCAAAAAATTAATTGCTGAATAAAGGAGTTATTAAAAATACAGTCACTAATATCCCAAATGAGCTTTCTATCTTACTTCCCTTACCTCCGATTTCCCATACGCCTTTTGCACCACGATTATATGAACACTCGGATCGGTTACGGTTAGTTGACCTGGCGTAATCAGCAAACATTCGGATTCTTTCATTGACGAGATCATCATCTTATATATCTCTTCGCGATTCCGCGGGTCCATGTGCAGATCGAACTCGTCCACCGCACGGAAGGGGGACTTCAGCATCTGCTGAATTGAGAGCAGGAATGCCATTACCGACGCCGTCCTTTCACCACCACTTTGCGTATAGTAATCAAACAGAACGGGCTGCGAGCCTCGAAATCCCACATGCAGTTCTAAACCCGCATTCTCTATATCGCCATCCTCGACATTAACCAGCCGAGCTAACCCCGTAGCACCGATACCGGACAGAATCTGCTGGAACGAGCTGTTGGTGGAATCTAAAAGGTCGGTTATCGCCTTCTGCCAGATTTTCCTTCGCGCATCAAGTTCCTTCAGTCCCTCGCGTTTATTCGTCGCTACTATCTTCGATTTCTCTTTCAACTCTTCAAACAACTTTGAATAATTCGAGTATATTTCCTCGGTCTCTTCCGGTATCTTGCCCAGCGCTTCGATCTTCGCGCCTACAAACCCTATTTCATTTTCTATTTCGCTCTGTTTCCTTTCAGTTTCTATTCTCTCACTGGCTTTTCTCTTCATGGATTGTAAGTCCACCAATTTTTGATTCACGCGCTCTATCTCGTTTTCAATCGCTTTTATGTCTGCTTCAAGCAGGTCGCGCTTGAACCGCAGAACTTCTTCCTTCACGCGATAGGTTATATAAGCGTCCATATTTGATTCCAGGCTTCGTTCAAAAGCGCCAAGTTTACTTTGCACCGTGCTTATTGCCTCGTTCAGTTCTTTCAGCTTTTTATCAGCCTCTTCCCGCCTTTCTCTTATTTTCTGCACCTCATCATGCTCTCCGCGTTCGCTAAAGATCAGCTCGTTCTCTCGCAGATGTTCTGCTAAAGTCTCAACTTTCGTCCTCTCCTTCTCCATGTGCAAGAGTTCAAAAAAGGATTCCTTCGAGTTGATTTGCCACGAGTCAAGCTTTTCCCGCCCTACTTTTATCTTACCTTTCGTATCCTCCATCTCAGCCAAATTCGATTCGAGCGCATGTTCCTTCACGCTAAGCTGTTCTTCGAATGATTGTAACGCTCGCTCCTGCTTTATGACACGAGCCCATATTGCCTCGCGTTTCAACCAGCTCCGCTTCTCTGCCAACTTTGCTCGCTGTAAATACTTCTCGTGCATCTCCTTCCAGTAACCCAGGCTTTCCTCCGCTCTGCCAAGCAATTCAGAGATAGATTCATCTTCGCTGATGATTGATTCAAGCCGGTTCCTCGCTTCTATCACCTTCTCGCGATATGAACTGAAGCCCACAGCCTCCTCTAAAAGCTTTAGCTTATCCTGCGGTGACGTCAAGCTGAACTGCTCCATGGTGTTCTGATGCATGATGATCAGCATATTATCGGGATCGAGTCCAAACCCTTTGAATAGCCGTGTAACTTCTTCGTAGTTTATCTGCTTATAATCCGCTTCCCACCAGTAATGCCCGTCGTTCTTCAGATAACGTGAGAGCATGAACGTATCGGCGTCTGAAAAACTGATTGGTCTTCGTCCATTCTTCTCGTCGTTATCAAACACCAACGTAATCCTCGCGATCTCGTTACCACGTCTTATCAAATCTCTCAGCCTTTTGCCCCGTTCTGTGTATATCTGACCCAACGCCACGGAGATTGCCAATAGGATGGATGATTTTCCCGCACCATTGGGACCTGAAATCAGATTAAGTCCTGGTTTTAGTGGTATCCGCGCATATTCGTAGGACATGAAATTCTCTAAGATTATCTCTTTCAGCCAGATGCTGCTGGTTCCGGGTTCTTTGGTCGTTAATGCGGGCATTTTATGTATTATAAATCAATATAGTTAGGAAGTGTTAAACGTTTCAGTCACGTTCGGTAAAAACAAAGATATCTGGAGTATTGTCGGAAACCTTATTTAGGTGCGCAACGATTATTTAGTATTGAGGTGGGTGAGAATGGTTTCAAATAAAGAATGGAAAGATCTTATCAAATCAGACCCGGAGGTGATGATGGGTAAGCCGGTAATCGCAGGCACGAGGATCACAGTGGAATTAATATTGGAAAAACTAGCTGTGGGTGAGACAGTTGAACAACTCTGCGATGAGCACCCTCGTCTGACAAAGGAAGGAGTTTATGCCGCACTTGCTTTCGCATCCGAGGCGTTGCGGGCAGATGTAGTGTATCCAGTCCAGCTTGAGAGGCAAGTAGGGGCGAAGACAAGTGAAGTTCCTGGCTGATGAATGCGTGGACAGGCAAATAGTAGATCAGCTCAGACGAGAAGGTCACGAGTTGCTGTACGTTATGGAGATGGATCCGGGGATTTCCGATGATGAAGTGCTGAGTCTTACAAATCAGAAGAAGTCAATTCTGTTGACGGCAGACAAAGACTTCGGAGAATTGATATTTCGCCAAGGCAAGATTGCAAAAGGGGTTATTCTTCTCAGACTTGCTGGAGTATCCCCTGAGGTAAAAGCAGAAGTCGTTGCAGATGCTATCAAAGCCCATGCAGGGGAACTTCTACAAGCGTTTACAGTAATCACACGTAAAACCGTGAGGATAAGACGGAAATTATCCCAAAGTTGATTTTAGTTTGAAATGGAATACTTTCTTAAACTTATCCACTTATCATATTAAACACCATGGTCTTAGCGGGAAAATTGTTTCTGGTTGAAGAGGATATTGACTTGCAAGGGATGGCGGCCAAGCTGAAAGGGTTCAAAGCAGAAGAGAGCTTGAGTGACGAGAATATAAGCTTGATCACCGAGATAAAGGACTTGCGTTTAGTTGGCGATTCCCTGTACGGAACGTTCATTCAGGATCAACTGCTGGATGTCTATCACCGCGGTGAGCGGGTGCGTGTGCCAACCACTTCTGAAGCGCCGTTTTTCTTTGTTCAACAAGAGCAGGTGCAGAACCAAGAGCAAAACGGCAGCAGAACTGTTTTGACGGTGATGGATAAGAAAGCACGAGCGAATAATATTGCGAATCAGTTGAGCAAGATACTGTTCATCACAACCGGCAAGATCGTAGAAGTGCGGATTGAGCCAGCACGATTCGAACGTTTTCACGAGGATAACTTCGAGGACACCAAAGTCATCTTCTTCGACGATGTGGACATCCCGAACATTAAAAAACTGTCTTTGTACGGCTCGGGATTAGGGAATACGTCCGCGTACGTTGACAACCTGAAGCACGGGAAGATATGGTATATCGTCCTGAAATCCAAACGACACGGTTTGGTGGTCGGAGTAACGAGAAACGGGGTGGTAACGATCTTCAGCAAGGCGACAAAGGACGAGTTCATACAGTATGTAAAAGACGAGATTATTGATTTGATATGATTTAAGTTGTTGTAGCCGCTTAGA
>DAOUYX010000085.1 GCA_030665925.1 Methanosarcinales archaeon
ATCCTCGTTGTATCAGTAGTATAGTCGTAGCCGGGCTTGTTCCAGTAGGTTTCCCATTCGGAAGTTAAATTTCCACTATCGTTGTATATCCCACCATCCTCTACCAGTATCATGCTCGTCCGGTATGCAACAGGCTGTATATCCGTGGAAACGGTTTGAAGAGGTGCGAATAGCATGGGCACCTGTGAGATGAGAAGCACGAGTCCAAAAGCGAAGATAGTAATCGCCATGAGAAAGTCCATGCTCACCTGCCCATCGTCCACGTCCATGATAAATAACAATTATATGATCTCAATATAAAAAAGTTTGGGCTCACTTAAAATCTTGTATTTGTATAGTTGAAGTAAAAAACCACGAGATTAACACAAGAAGATGGTGCCGGATACAGGATACAGATTTGACTTGCATCTTCACATTTCTGTAAAAATCTGTGTAATCTTGTGGTTAGCTAACCAGATACAAAGTCTTTACCAACTCATCTCGACCTCTTAAGCATGTCCTCGATTTTTTTCGTTGCTCTTCGCATTTCCAACCTTATCAATCCCAGATTGGCCTTTCTTTGAGCAAAGAGAATGAGAACAAGTTCATTCTTGATCTTCTTTATAAACACCTTTTCAGAATCCGACTCCACGAGTATGTTCTCCAGCGACCCCTCTCCCACTTGCCTTAGCATCTCCTCAATAGCACCGAGAGCTGCCACACTCGCCGCAGATATTAAAGAGACGTCGCTTGAATTCTCCCACAGGACGGGAAGGCCATCTAAACCCGTAATTACCGAATTGTTAACGCCATAGACTCCGTTCAATTCACTCAATATCTTACTCAGTTCCTCTTCTTTCATTTTTCAACTCCATTAACCTGTGAAGGACTTCATCCACGCCATTCCCACAGATTGCCGAGGTGGGAATCACCGGCACTTTTGCGGATATGCCCAGCCCTTCTCTTACCATGTCCAGAGATAAGTTTGCCAAATCACTCTTGTTCACCGCTACGACATAAGGCACACCCTTACTTTCAATCAAACCACCTATCTCCCGGTCCACTTCCGTTATCCCAACGGTAGAGTCTATAAGCAAAATAGCCCCCCGCATCCCATTTGCAAGCACTTCCCACATGAAATCAAATCTTCTATGCCCCGGAGTAGTGAATAAGTATACCGTCTCGCCATTATAGTCCAACCGTGTAAAATCAAGACTCGTCGTCATACCTTCATAGCTCCCCTTCACGCTCAACTTCTTTTTACTCGCCCTCTCTAAAAAAGTAGTCTTCCCAGCGTTCAAAGCTCCGAAGACCACTATTTTCATTAAATTCTCCATTTTCGCACCCTTAATTAATATTTCGCCATAACCTTCTTAACCTCTGTAGAAGCTCTCTTCATTTCGGAAAGAGCTGATTTAACGTTCGCATCCTTCGATGCCAGCACGGCGAGCAGCGCCTTTTCCCCCGCACTCATCAAAATCGCTTTCATTTTACTGCCATCAATAATCGCTTGAACCATGTTGCCGGCGCCCAACTCATCGCAGACCCTATTCGCAGTCCCAAGCACTACCAATGCCATAGCCGCAAATCTCTTCTCGCCTATTTCTCTCGGCAATGCCGAAGCCATCACCGTCCCATCTGGTCTCACCACCGCCACACCAAGTATGTCCCCCCACGTCTTCTCTTTCAAATTCCTCAGAAGTTCTTCTATATCCTCTTTCAATCCCTGCCTTCTCACCTTATCAGTTATTTATAAAATGAATATAAATCTCTATATGAAATAGTCCCTATTTAAAGTTATGCATGAGCGCCCTTCGAAGAAGAACCTACCATCCGAAAAAGAAAAATCTTGATTCTTTTTCTGATATATAAAACGAAAGTATAAAATGAGGATAAGAAAATGAGTTTCAAAGAAAAGATAGCGGAGAGGGAACTTAATCCCGGGCACGTTTTTATAGCTTCTCTCCTCGCCGGTTTTAATGAGTTGGGAATGTTGAATCAGGGAGTAGTGAATCTCGCGTCGAAGCGTGTGGGGAAATACCTGGCGATGCTTGCAGAAGTGAAAAATCCCCCTCGAATTGAGAAAAATGAAGATTCGGAACTGCAACACAGAAAAATAATAGAATCTCTTAATTCTGCATCGCCCATCTCCAGTGCTGTGAAGTTGGAGAAAGTAGGTGATAATTTCGTGGTAAGGATAAAAAACAGCAAGTGCAAGTTCTGCCCCAAAGGTGTGGGAGAAGCGGAATTGGGGGGAACAATATGCCCTTTCCCCGAGATCATAGAGGAATTTGCCAACTACTTCTGCGAAAAGAAAGTGAGATTATTACGAGAAGAAAATAAAGCGTTAAAAAAAGAGAATGACTGGTGTGTTATAAAATACAAAGAGATTTGATTTTGCATAAAAGAATTAGAGAATGGAAAGTTTTATATACTCATGTACACATAAGAGTTTGTTATGGCAGCGAGAGTAGACCTGTTAAATAAGAAACTAAAGGAGTTGGAGGCGACTTCACCGGATATCGAAGGTGCGGCAGTTGCGAGTTCAGAAGGATTTATAATGGCTTCTGCGCTCCCATCGGGTACTGATGAGGAGCTTGTTGCTGCAATGTCCGCACTGATGGTCTCTACGGGTGAGAGGAATACGAAGGAGCTTGATAGGGGCGAATTGAACGAGGTTTATGTGAGGGGTAGCGATGGATACCTCCTCATGAGGGGCGTTGGTGAGAACGCTGTCCTCGTCACACTCGCGAGGAAGGATGCAAAGCTCGGACTGGTATTCCTTGATATGCGTAGGGCTGCTGATGAGATAAAAGACTTGGTATGATCATGGCATGGAGCTAACACCGGGACGCCCTTTGAAGAAGGACATACGACTCGAAAACGTCCACTTAGATGTAGAGCTGGTGGAAATACGGGGAGATAATTTAAATGGTTACGTGCGTATTTTTAGGGCTTTAGCAGATGGCTATTCCGAGCTGATAATTCTATTTGGAGAGGGTAAAGTCGTAGGTTGTGAAGAATCATACCAGGGGATAAAAAGGTATGGCCGGGAGGCACTTGCGGGGATATTTTTGGAAAGCGGGGGCTACCTGGATATCGTTGGACTGACGGAAGAAGAGCTGAACGCAATAAAGAGGAGGAATCCCGAGGCAAATCTAAAAAACCCGCTCGATATCGCTGAATTGTTTGTTCCCGGAGTTTCTCTTGAGACGAACAGCGATGAGTATGTCGCAGGAGAGGAGGTTATTGCAACTTTTAAGGTTGACGTACCGATTTTTAAAAATGCAGATGTAAAATTCTCAATTTCTTCTTCAGCAGATGAGAAATGCCTTTTCGAAGAGGAAGGAGTTCTGGCAAGTGGCGAGCAGGAAAAAGAATACAGGGCTATACTTAAGGACTGCGGAGTTGCGAGGGCGGTTGCACAAATAGCGGTTGGAGAATTTGGGAGAGTGGTGGAGAAGGAGATAGAAATTCTCCCTTTTGACTTCCAGTTGTTGGCTGAACTCAATAGAGATTCCTTCACGGAGGGAAGGGATGAGGAGCTGAAGTGCATTACGAGAGTAACCGCACCGGAATATATTATAGGAAAGAATCTCCGCGTGCTATTCCAGCTATTTGCGGATGGGGAACTCGTGGAGAAGAAAGAGAAGGAAGTGACCCTTCAAGAAGAAACAGGTTTAGAGGAGATTTTCGAACTCAAAGGCGATTTAGCGGGACCTTCGAGGTTGGTTGTTACCGCCGTTGGAGATGCGGGTGTGGAGAAGTCGGTTGAACTCCCCTTTGAAATTTTCGGTTTAAAAGGGTCTCTTGAGATTGAAAAGAAGGTGTACGATGTTGGTGACGATTTCCTCGCTATCTTGAACATTTCAGTGCCTTCGAGGCGGAGGGAGGAAGTGGCTGTTTTGTTCTCACTCACAATTGATGATGACGAAGTATTCTCAGAAGCTGGTACTATCACTGTTGAGGGGGAAACGAGGCGAGATTTCAGGACGGTCATCGAGAAGGCGGGGAAGGCAAAAGCGGTTGCAAAGCTGAGATGCGGCGAACTTGAAAGCTTGGTAGAGAGTAGTTTTGACGTTCTTCCGTTTGATTTCAAACTCTCCGCCGAACTGGATAAGGAGGTGTACGCAGTTGGTGAGGAGTTGAGATGTGTTGCAAAATTCATATTCCCAGAACGTCTTACAGAGGAGAGGTGGGAGCAGGTTAAAAAGGAGATGCCAGCAGAACGGGCTTTCAAAACCATCGAACATTTAATAGAGAAGAGAATGAATGTTGCATTCCAGTTGTTCTCGGAGAACGGACTTCTTATAGAAAACCAGGAGAGGGATGTGCTATTTTCAGGAAGTGAGCACAGTGAAGAGTTTAGAATAGTACTTAACGCTCCGGATTCAGCACTCGCCCTCATATCTGCACAGGAGCACATGGTCAAACTGCCTTTTAAGATGAAAGTGCCTTTTGAGATGGAGATGAAAGATACAATCCCCGCTGTCGATGAGTTGTCAGTGGGAATAAAGAGTAGATTGAAAGCGGAGGGTCTCGGGCATCTCATAATCGGGGAGGAAGAAGAAGTGGAAGAGAGGGCAGTAAAGGAAATTGTGGATGAAGTGATAAAAAAAATGGCGAAGAAGTATCGAATGGATATTAGGAGTTATGTCCTCAACATCGAAGAGAGAACTGTAAATCTCTCCTTCGAGTTCAAACCACGAATGCTCTCTCCCGTTAAGTTAGAAAGTATTGCGAGACTGCTCGTAAAGGAAGAATTGGATAATGTTCTTGAAAACTCCGGTTTCCTTACGGAGGTTCAGGCGAATATGGTATAGCGTAAAATGCAGAATGCAAATTAACTCCCTAAAAAGCAGAAGGTGAACGTGTAGCGGTAACCAGCTATTGCCCATATTAAGCAATATTGTTTTCCATTGGAAAAATTGCCAAAAGCTTTATATACCCATAGTTCATATATACAAAATTGTCTGACCGCTCTCAGAAGTACGTGGATACGTACGAGATCCCGATAAAGCGTTGCGGCACCAAAATAAAAAAAATCGGAGGTATGAAGAGGTAATGGCAGAAGCTTTTGAGTTGGCGATAGAAGAGGCAATTCCAGATGTCGGCGAGTTATTAGAGGGAATAAAGAGTAGATTGAAAGAGGAGGGTCTTGGGCATCTCATAATCGGGGAGGAAGAAGAAGTGGAAGAGAGGGCAGTAAAGGAAATTGTGGATGAAGGGATAAAAAAAATGGCGAAGAAGTATCAAATGGATATTAGGAGTTATGTCCTCAACATCGAAGAGAGAACTGTAAATCTCTCCTTCGAGTTCAAACCACGACTGCTCTCTCCTGTTAAGTTAGAAACTATTGCGAGACTGCTCGTAAAGGAAGAATTGGATAATGTTCTTGAAAACTCCGGTTTCCTTACGGAGGTTCAGGCGAATATGGTATAGCGTAAATGCAAAATGCTTAATGCAAATTGACTCCACAAAAAATACTTTCTTTAAACCCTTTCAGAGTTTGCGAGGGCGTAGGCGAAGCCCACAATTCCACCGAATTTTGAGCTGAGCAGATTCAAAGGATTCAATAAAGCTTTCCTGCCTTTTTCATTTCTTTTAACCATTCTATGTCACTCGCCAATTGCTCTATTTCTTCATCGGTGGTTTCTGACTTAGCGTTCAGTGCATTAACCTCGGACTTTAGCCACGTTACCATCACGCACAGGAGTGCGATAAGAGCCCAAGATGCAATAAGGGAAACAGTGAAGATTATAAATTCATTCATGATTTTGTTTTCATACCAAAAGCTTTCAGAAGTCTCTCTATAAATTCGTGCTTCTCTTTCTTCTTTCCCTTTTCACTATCCTCTAACGTCTCTACATTTGCGAGTTTTCTTGCTATCGCGTTGATTCTCTTTGCCGCTGGTGAACCTGGCTCCCTTACGACAACGGGAACTTTAAATGCAACAGCTTTCGTAACACTTCTGTCGTTCGGTATTGATCCCAAGACTTCAACTTCAAGCAAATCTCCTATTTTGCTCGCCGCAAGCTCGCCTTTCATACTCATTACCCTGTTTACGACAGTGCCTTTAACCTTTCTGCCGACGATTTCCGCCATGAGCTTCGTCTTCAGTGCGTCAGTGATAGAGGGAAGCTCAGGATTTGTAATAAGAATGACTTCATCGCTGACAGCGAGGGGAATCACGCTCTCCTTACTTATACCCGCTGGAGAGTCCAGAAGTATAACTTCATACTCGTCAATGAGCTTTCCTATAACTTCTCTCAATTTCTCGGGGTTTGCTTGTTTAAATCCTCTGATTGAAATCCCGCTCAGAAGCACGTCCATGCCATAGGGCGTCCGATTTATCGCTTCGGATACATCCGCTTTCCCGGCGAGGACTTCATGCAGTGAATATTGCTTCTTAGAATCAACGTTTATCACCAGACCGAGATTTGCCATTCCTATGTCGCAATCTATAACGAGCGTTCTCATCCCCAATTCCGAGAGCGCTGCGCCCGTATTCACCGCGAAGGTAGTTTTCCCTACACCACCTTTGCCCGATGCTATCGTATAAACAGTCATTGTTTTTATGGATTAGTATATCAGTATATAACAAAAATATAAAGGCGTATATATATATATTGTTCGGTTACCTTTCTTAGTTCAAAATGTTTTTCATATTCAGGAGAAGGAAGAAGACTGAAGCGATAGGTGGCGAGGAGAACTTGGAGGAAATAAAGAGGAGTATTGCGGAGCTGAGGGAGAGTATTGAGGATGGGGAAGAGAGAGGGGAAGAGAAGTACAGAGAAGAAGAGAAGAGAGTAGAAGTGGAGCATAGAGGG
>DAOUYX010000002.1 GCA_030665925.1 Methanosarcinales archaeon
TTGCCGGTATCTCAACGGACCCAAGACCGAGCCAGTGGTGCGGCATTCAAAAACGCTCATTCACGAGAACAGCATAAAAAACGGTATTTCCCTAAAAGGGGCGTTTTCCTTTCTTTTGATCATGCGTTCTAACGCAATGAAAGGGGTAAGAGCGATATAAGTATTGCCCCACCTTTTAAATTGGTTTATATCGCATACTTGGAGGCTGTTTTACATGGAGCATTCACCGCCATCTCCGCTCATCCCCCCTCTTCTTCAAGCATCCCAGCGGGTGCCCTCACATGCTCATGTGAGGTGTGGAGGAGGAGGTGGGCTTATCTCTTCCTCTTCAGGTGTGGACCTCCAGTATGGTTAATATGTCCTTGGTAAAGAAGCGATACGATAACCCGGAGCGGAATATAACGGAAAGACCCAGAACGGAAGATGTCAAGCGTGTAGCTCCATATTATATATCAACGGTTTATATATATCAAACCATATATATAACTATGATGGCTACCAGTGTAAAAAATAAGTCGGTAGTAGAAGCAGACACTAAAGCGGTTGGAACAAAATTAACGCTGAGAGAAATTAGAGAGATCCAAGGACTTATAGAAGCAAATATGTATATCAGTATTTCAGACTTTGCAAGAGAGGCAGTAAGGGACAAGTTGCGTGCTATAAAGGTGGTTAAGATGCGTGACGTCGGTTATGAAGAGGCAAAGAATGAAGTGTTAGGTTATTATCGCTCGTATAAAGAGGCGTATCCGCATGAAGTTGCTGAGGATTTAGAACTGGACTACGATCTTGTCTGGAAGATAACCGAGGAGTTAAAAGAAGAAAAAAGGATCGAGGTGGTCGAATGAAGACTTATACAGAGGAAGGCGATACAATTGTCGGTGACATTTTGGTCGGAGAAGCGAGGAGTATTTCTAAGCCCCGTGTCATTATCAAGACGGGTACGCATAAAGCTCAAAGGATAATCCTGAGAGAGAATGCACGATGTAGGATAGAGAAGAAGTTACGGTTCATACGATAAAAAGCAAGGTGAATAGGAGGTTAAGACTATGAGCATGATAATAGTAACCACCGAAACCGTACCGGGAAGAGAGATAGAGGCGGTTTTTGGTGTGGTAAAAGGCAATGTAATCCAGGCAAAGCACTTAGGCAAAGATATAGCCGCCGGCTTCCGTCAGATTGTAGGCGGCGAAATAAAGGAATATACCGAAATGATGTCCGAAGCGCGAGAGATAGCGATACAGAGGATGGTTGAGAAAGCGGAAGAGAAGGGAGCGGATGCAATTGTGGCATTCCGGTTTGTAACTTCTATGGTGATGACCGGCGCCGCTGAGATACTTGCTTATGGGACTGCGGTGAAATTACGATAAGCACCGCTTGACGTGAATATTTTTTGCCATAAAGTATTTATAAGATAAAAACGTAAAAATTGGCAACGGAGCACGGAGAGGGGTTATTTACCTTTTAATAGTGTAGATTTATGATATTATTTTAATTAAAACCGAAGATTAACGACCGCATCAGCGCCCATCTCCTCTGCCTTCTCTACCATCCTTTTCAATGCGATCTCGCGCGCCTCGCTCATCATCTCCGTGTACTCTTTTATCTCACCACCGACAATCGTTCGAAAACCCGCCGCTATATCCTTTCCGAGATGTTTCGCCTGAATCACATTTCCTTTCGCAAGTCCTAAAACCTCTACTATCTCCTTACCCGGAACAAAATCCGTATTCACCACTATTACGCTCATGGTCTTAAATCCTCCTCATCTATCTCCTCCTTCATCTTTTTCCAGTCTTTGTATCGTTCAATGCTCATTGTTATTATTAAAATAGCTGAACCGATACCCATCAGCACCATGCTTACTTTCATTCCAAACAGTATCGTGGATTCCTCCGCCTGTTGGTAAAAAAGCGGGTACATGCTATAAGCCACCATAACCAGCAGTCCAATGAGAAATACCGCAACACCAGCCCATTTTACTATATTCATCGTATCACCTCCAATCCAGTACAACTATCCTCATCCCTTTTAGCGCCGCTTGAGGTATCCTGGTGCATTTTAATCCCCTGAAAACTCAATCCTTTACAAATATGCTCCAAGGCACCCAGCTCCTGTTCGCCATGTCTTCCTGCCCTAACAACCAAAGACTCATTTTAACCCCAAAGCTGAAATTTTGCTTAGCCATGTCAAAGCTCTCATTTCTCGCATTGTATCATTTTTAAAGAAGATATTGGTAATCTATAAGCTTTTCTATAATAAATCAAAAAAGCACTCCCTTTTATGCGAGTGATTGTTGAGAAGCAGCTTTTCGTATTCGCTTATTCCAGCCCTTTTAATCCTTCTACTCGGTTAATACCACCGACTGTTTACCCGCATCGAAGTAGCCCTCGTAATAGTTAGTAAGCAAATACAACGCTTCCTTTACTGTTAAAGCGCAATACGGTATTTTTAGTGCAGTGTCCTCTTCGTCGGTTCGATTACGCACCAGCATTGTATGTGAAGATCCAGGGTCTTCGAGTGTGGATCCGTTATCTCTATATACGGGCAGCGTGAGCATATAAGCCTTTTGGGACCATTTCCACTGGAGATTGTTTCAAGATTTATTAAGGTATGAGTTTGAAATTATATTTACTATAGCGGGCGTTAACCAACGATGAAAAACTATCGTATTCCGAGTAAACAGATGAAATTCGGCGAGCTGTTTCGGTTGCTAAACTTTTGCAGAACGATACAAACGGAGGGGACAGACCCGTTCGACCTGGATGTGAAGAAGTTTCTGGAAACGCTGAAGCGGTATCATAAAACTAAGAAGTGGAAATCGTTAGACGACCTGCTTTTAGATGCAGAGGCGATAGCCGAATTGGCAAAGATAATCGAATTGCAGGGTAAATGGATAAAAGAACGCTCCTCTTCGTTCTACATAGACCCCGTGTTACTGGAACTCAAACTTAAAATGCTGGAACCACAGCAGTTAGCAACGGCATTCTTCAACTCCTGGCATCCAATCATAGCGATGGATAGAATTACTCCGCAGAGGTTGCAAGAGGGGCTGGCTTATTGGAACGCTCTCTTACCCTTTGGTGAGCGGAATGATGAGTTCCCGTTTCCATCTGCGATCGAATCAGCGTTCGGCGTTGAGGATTTAATTGAGTTGAATATCTTGTCTAAGACGGAGTTCGATGACTCGATAAAAGCAGTTTTTAACGACCTTGAGGCGCGTGGCAGAATCGAATATCATGATTTTATCTATGGCGATGCATTCGAAACGAGTGTGAAAAAGGCGTATCTGACGAGTTATCTGGTAAACGAAGGGAAAGCAGAACTCGATATAAACCCCTTAGAAGAAGAGGTGTTTATTTCTCCAAGTAATAATGCCAACGTCAATGCCAAAGCAGATCACGCTCAGGGCAGGTCTATCCCAGTTTCGTTAAGCTATGAGGATTGGTTAAGATGGAAGGGGAAACAGAAGAGGAATTAAGGACAAGAACAGAACGGAAGGTGAAGAAGGCAGCCCAACTATTATTCTTCAGGCAGCATAGAATCCCTGGCGTTAAAGGCTGGGAGCTTAAAAAGGCACTGGGAGATGATTACGTAGAAGTGATCGGGGTTTTAAATTCAGCGCTCGATAAGCTCGGCATGGAAGTAAAACGAATAAGCGAAGAAGGAGGAGGAGAAGGCAAAGAAAAAAGAGCAGAGCGCGACAGGTTTATGATTGTGCTCAAAAGCCCGGTGATTGAAAAGGCTTCCGGTGAACGGATAGACAACGTTGCCATGCTCTCTGCTACGTTGGCTTATATCATCTCGAAGCAGGGCAAAGCGTCGCGGAAAGCAGTTGAAGATTTTTTAAGTGCGAAATTTCCTAAACAGCGGATTTACTTCGCGCTGGACAGGTACATCAAGCAGGGCTACGTGGGTGAAGCTGACAAGGTATTGTACATCGGATGGAGGGCACGAGCGGAAGTGGATAGGAAAGCTCTGTTAGATTTGATTCTGGGTGCATGAGATATTAATTAGACAATGCGGTTTTTAACTAACCTATGAACCACAAGAAAGCCTTTTTGGATGTTGCAGTTAGCATTTGCCCTTACTGTGGAACGCCATACGCCGATGCGAGCTGGTACGTCGTAGAATTAGGCAGTGACGTTGAATGTGGGTCGTGTGGAAGGACTTGGAACCCCAAAACGTTCAAAACAGACAGGATTCTACTGGAATTCGTGTTAGATGACGAAGGAAACGTTTTTGAAGTGAAGAAGGAAAAGCACGTAGAATAGATATGTGAGGTTCCGAGAAAAATCCAGAGGCAACGCAAAGTATTTCTCATTCTTGACAGCCATCCTGTCCATCGCTCGAAGAAGGTCAAAAGTTGGATTGAAGAGCATCACATCTGCCTTTTCTTTCTTCCAGGCTACAGCCCTGCCTGAACTGAATCATGATGAGATGCAAAGATTTAATCACCGTTCTACCTCGGTCCGCTCGAATAAATAAGAACCGACACTCAACATGCCAATAGAAATTGCAGTGATTATTACAAAATCGAGCAGTATAGAAAATTCTGACGCTCCTACGCCGAGCAATACACCTCGTAAACCGTCCACACCGTAGGTTAACGGGTCTATGTAACAAACAGGGATAAGCCAGGAAGGCAGTGCCTCTATCGGGAATAACGCGCCGGATAGCAGAAATATCGGGAATACTACGAAGTTCATCACTAAGGGATAACCATGCATGTCCCGCATAACAGGTGCGAAGACCATCCCAATCCAACGAACGTAAATGAAATCAGGCACATGAAGAGTACAGCACCGATAACGGGAATCACGCCTACAATTTTGAAGCCCAACAACGTGCTCAATCCCAAGATCATAATCCCTTGCAGTAAGGACGTGGTCGAGCCACCTGCGGTTCTACCTAAGACGACGGAAAATCGTGACACCGGCGCTACCATCACTTCCTTCAGAAACCCGAACTCCTTATCCCAGAGAACGGAAATACCCGCGAATACCGAGCTGAAAAGCATGCTCATTCCTATTATCCCCGGCGTGAGATACTCAATATAACTCACTCCCTCTGGCATTCCCGGTATCGACGCCCGTCCAAAACCCAAACCAAGAAATGCGAGTAGGAATATTGGCATTCCTAACGTGCCAACCACTCTGCTCTTCGCGCGCCACATACCTTTCATCTCTCTCAGCCAGAGCACATAGATCGCCTGCCCGCATATACCTTTCATTTCAAGTAGAGTAACAAAATACGCAATCAAAAAGCTTTTATGGATTGGTATGTTAATATAAACAAAAAGAGGCGATAAGTTATGAAACCCCTAAAAACCAATTTTACTATCTTAGGGCTCATACTGGTGTTTAGCAATCTAATACTATGGAACTTTGCTCTTAGCCTAATTACTCTTAGCCCACAATTTTATTTTTATTTTGTTTTTGCTGGTATGATTCTTGTTTTTGCAGGATTTATCATAATAAGCCTATCCCACAGCTTGACTTTAGCTGCCGGGGCAGTGTTTCTTGCTTTTGGAATTGGTAGGATCATGGCAGGAGCATATTATCCTCCTTATTCTTTCGAAGATCCTTTTTTATCTCATTACGTATCTCATTTTATGAAGGTGGGTTATCTATTTATTTGCATAGGAATACCACTAATCTTAGCATCGTTGTTCAATAGAGGTAAAAAGTAGAATTAAAAAATAGAGGTGGAGGAAATATGTTTTGTTCAAAACATGGAACTGCGTTGGAAGAGATAGAAGTAAGATATACTGAGTTTCTTTATGTTATAGGGATTTTAGGAGCTTGTTTAGGGACAGTGATTTGCGGTAGCATGCTCTATTTGCCTGAAGCGGTTACTCGCCCACAAATGGGGGTATTTTGCGGTCTGATGTTAGCAATATCGTTGGTTTTTATTCTCGTAAAGAATAGAATTGTGTATTTAATGTTTACTGGGATGTGGGCTATATTCTGCGTGCTTCGTACGCTCTATCCAGTTGGGGTATCAGGCTATCCCAACTTGCTTTTTGCGCTCGCTTTTTGGATTTGCCTGGCATATCTAATTGCTAAATATTTTAGTATTTGGAGATAAAAGAGAGGTGGAGAAAAATGGAACATGAAAAATGTCTAAGTTGTGAGCATATCCCATGTGCGGACTTTCATTGTAAGAAAGATGAATTGGAGGGAGGAGAGTTATATGTGCTGAATGAATGTATTAAGCAAAAGAAGGTTGTGCCTTGCCAGCCAATAACGCCGCTATATTCCTGTTGTATGTTGTGGCAAACCGCATATAAAACATTAATCGCGGAGAATAAAATTGAAGAGGGGGAGTCAATAGATGAACCCTTGCACGAACTTATATGGCAATGTATCTATGATCTTAAGGCAAGTGCGTTCTTAGCCCTTAGTGCTCATTATAGAAGCGCAAATCAATTATTACGTCCAGTGGTAGAAAATATCTTAGTGGGCTTGTACTTTAAAGAAAAATTACAAAGAGCTTCTTCAAAAGATGAAGAAGATCAAGTATGGACTAATTTTTATAACTGGGCAGAAGATAAGCATAGGATTTCAGAAGATGAATGGAAAAGAGTAACAGGCAAAGTGGAACAAGAGAGGAAAAGGCGATTAGGTTTCGGATTTATTATAGGATTTTTCAATAAAGAAGGTGTCTTAACTAGAAAGGGAATAGAAAGGTTTGAAGTCCTACAAAGAAAACTAAACAAATATCTTCATCCATACTTTCAACAAATGGACATTGGTGGAAAAAAATGCTCTACGTGTCCAGCCACAACTCGTTATGATGAAAATCGTTATTATGAATGGCTTGATAATTTTCAAAACATCTTGGATTTCATTATAGAGGTAATACTTTGTGATTATCCTACTATTGCAGAAAAAGAAGAAGCAAAAGAGGCTTTAGGTTATTTAAAAAGTTTGGAGTCTTTAGGAAAAGAGTTAGAGATAGTAATGATAAAATCTAAGTATCTCGAAGATTTTATTGCACGCCTTCCGGACGTTGATGACTTATTTGGAGTTAGGCAGTAGCGTGGTTGTGGCTGATTCTACCTATTCCCTCATTCCCCTTCCCGTGAACTGCAAAAACACATCCTCCAGGCTAGGTTTCCTCAAATTCACCGATTTTATCTCTATTCCCGCTTGCTTCGCAACTTCCATGATCGCGGGAATTCGCACGTCCACTCGTTCCATCTTCAACGTGACCAAACCGTTGTGCTCCCGGAACTCAGTAACAAACTCAAGCTTTTTAAACACCTCGAGATCATAACGCCCACTATTGAGTTCTAAACTAACTATATCCAAACCTATCAAATCCTTCAGATTCCGCGGCGTGTCCAGAGCGATGATCTTCCCGCTATCCATAATCCCCACACATCGTCTACTGAGACACGCCACTTCAACCGTTCACTGAGAATGTTCGTAAAATTGGATTTTGGAAATTTGGATTTGATTGAGATTTTGTAGTATTTAACCTTGCACAAAGATGTTCGTCGGAGATACAACATACTTTTCCCAACTCCAAATTCGGACCCTACAGCAATTCTATCTTACCTACGGATGCGTCCTTCATCATCGCCTGATCACTAGCATCTGCGAATATACCGTTGTTGTTCAGATCACCTTAACCACAGCTTGAGGTCTATCATTGAGGTCTCACCAGCGTTGACGGTTACAGACGTTGAATTAGACCAGAATCTGATCTTCGATGCAGTCAGGGTATAATCGCCGGGTGCCTGATCGGTAATTAAGTAGTATAAGCAATTTATACGGCGATAAGAGCACGAGCGTAAAAGGTATTGCTGGTGAGAAAGGAGAACTATCTCCACCAAAGGAGATAAGGGACAGTATTATTCTTTCCTTTCAAACAATGTAATCCCCTTCTTAACCGCATCTTGGGCAATTGGATTATTTAGCTCTTTTTCCGTATAAGGGAAAATCTCAACTGGGAAATCCAATAAGAACTTCTTAGACCACTTCGCAATCCTATCCATAAAAGGTTTATCGTCTCTTTTGAGTATGATTAAAATATCCGCGTCGCTTCCAGGCACAGCTCTCTTTTCCGCTAAAGAGCCAAATAAAATGATTTTTATTATATTCCTGTCATCGTTACCTATTCGCCTTGCAACTTCATAAATTTCTGCTATCAGTTTTTCCTGCTCAAGCCAGAATGTCTTTACAGAATTCAGTGATTCTTCTACCACAAACGATTGCATCTTCTGCATCCCTCCTTGTGAAATATTCGTAGGGACTTCCTGATTCAAAACCATTTGGATATCGAGTGGGAACATAATATTTATCCAAATTCCTGGCGCAATTTATAAGTTCCTCATCCACCGCCATTTTCTTTGAAAGAATTCTCATAAGGTCGAATATAGAATGCCCCCATGCGGTTGCGTTTAGTTTCTGGAATACCCCCTTTACCGCTTTCTCAGCCGCTTGCTGAGCTACAAAACAAGACCATTCGAATGATTCATCTTTCATCAGCTCTTCCGCTACGTTTAAGTCCCTTTCTGCTTGATTCATCCAATCTTTGCTCCTCTCGGGCATCTTTTTCCCTCTTTTACCGTGATTTATATTTGTTCTTTAGTCAGTATTAGTTCACTGATGATATAATAAAGTTCACCCCTAAAGGTTTTTTTAACCTTAACTCCGCATCACTTAGGGAATATGTTCAACCCAAGTCTCTCCTCCAGATCCCTCACCTTCTTTGGAACCTCGGTGATCATGTTACGATCCCCCAGATCGACATGATAGACCTTGCCATAGTTGAACAACAGATCAATCGGAGTGAGCTTACGATTGAGTTCCGCCTTCTTCAAGAGCTGCTCCAGTTTACAGTGGATATAGAGTGAAAGGAACGATATAAATACGTGTCCGGAGACGCTCTCGTCGTCATGTAAGTAGATTTTATCAGCATTAAGCACCGTTTTGTATGTATCAAACATCTTCTCAACCGTTTCGCGTTTCTTATGGAGTTCATATATTTCATGTCCCTCAACATCCATATCCGAGAGAATGAGGATCTTTCCGGCATTCTTCATCCGCGCCGTTAGCTCTTTCTTATCGATCCGTTTTTCATCCAGTTTCTTGTTCAGCGTCTTGCGCTCTTCCAGCATGAGATCCTGATCCTCGAATAAATACAGGAAGAAGTTGCCACACTCTCGTTTCCCGCACCGAATCAAGCGGTCGTGATAATAGAAGTCTCCGTTGAGATGGATGCGCGTATTGTAGAAACGGCTATTTCGCTTTGTTGGAAGTATGTATGAGATATTCTTATCATCCAGGAACTCCACAACGTCGTCAGAGAAGAAACCCAGATCGAGGACGAGGATCTTTCCATCGAGATCAAGATCGAGTTCATTGATCGACTGATACAACGTTTTTATGTCCTTCACACTACCGGGCAGAGATCGTATCATTGTTGGCAATCCTGAGTCGGCACTGCATAGCAGTGCGAGATTGATCTGGGGCATATGTATCTTATCCTTGTTGTAGCCCTTCTCAGCCTGATTGATGCTCATAGAACGTGAGAACATGGAACTCAGGTCATAAACAAGCTGTTTGCTCAGATCCGCAAGTTCATTGAAGATAACATTCTGGCCAGCCCTGTTTACACCCACTTCACGCATAACTCTGGTGAGATTCTTCGGGTTCAGATGTGGACGCATGGGACGCATGTTTTCTGCATTGTAGAGTTTTTCCCACGCATCTTTTATCCGTTTTAAAGGCACATTGCCAGTGACGCGCACCATAGCAATAGCGCAGATCTCAGCCCAACAGTCAGGAAAACCTTCTTTCAACAGAGGTTTGAGTTCCCTCATTGTTTCATGCAGCAGCATCGAGTTGCCATATTCTGTGATGTTTCTGATATCGGAGGGATGAATTCTATGTCTTCCACCGGATTTGATAAGCCCTTTATCCGGATCAAGCATTCCAAGATATTTGAGGTTTTTCTTGGCTTTTTGAGTGCCTTATCCCAGTAAGTGGTCGAATGATAGACATAGTGGCTTTTTCCCTGCATCTTTACCTCAAGGCATTTTGCACCCTGATCCCTCTGTTCTTTCAGCCACTCTTTGACCCATTGTTCCATATTCCGTATATGGGGAATATGCTAATATAAAGGTGTCGAGTTTCATTTATGTTTGATTGGTAAAAGATGGGATATTTATGGAATATCAGATTATCTTAATGACCCAAAAGAGTTGTCTTGCAGAATACGTTGGAACTGAGCTATCACTGAAGAGAGGAAAAAACCAGCCTACGAGCAGATGTGTTTGGAGTGTCAAAATCAAATCAAGGTGAAAAGATTATTTATTTATGCCAAGGTAAAAAGGAACTGAAACGCCGGAGTTTCGGCAAGGTAGATTTAGAAGACCAGATAAGCAAATGCAAAACGCTGGAAGCATGCCGTAAGAATCTGGCGGAGGTTGTTGATGGCTGGATTATAGTAAGACTGAGAATGGGTTTACCTCTTCTCACCAATATGTAAGTACAAATAGAGGAAAAAACAACTAAATTCATCGAGAACTAAAAAAGCTCATGCCATAACTTCTATTCTATCTTTTCTTTTAACAAAGCATCCAGCGCATCTGCCATACTTACGATCTTTACACGCTCTGCCTCCAGTTCACGCTTCTTTTCTAACACTTTGTCGTACGCCCATGCCGATGCTGCTATTGCTACTTTCGCTTCTCTCATCTTTTCTTATATTATATTGTTATAATATTATAACCTTACAATATTAAGATATTAATAAAACCTTTTCGATTTTACTCGATAGATATTTCCTTCCGTAAGCAGAGAAGATGCGGGAGGAGTTGGTTGGACGAGACGGATCGAATCGCTTGCTTAGCTTGCTTATATCGTAGCGTTTAATGGGTTTATCAACTTCAAAAGCACCTTCTCTAAATTCTCCCTGCTCTTCGATGCCGCTTCTACTATTTTATTGTAATCCAGCGTTTCCTCGGCAACGATACCATGCGCGTAATTATCCACAGTGCTTATATTCGCGTATCGAAGCCCTAACTCAGTCGCAAGTGTCGCTTCAGAAGCCATGTTCATCCCCACCACGTCCGCATAATCATTGATAACTTTTATCTCCGCTTTCGTCTCGAGTCGCGGTCCAAAAGTCTGAAAATAAACGCCTTTGTCAATTATTTTAACGCGTAACACGCGTGCAGCTTCTATTATTCGTTTTCTTAACGATTCATCCAAGCCCGGTGTAACATGCACGAGTCTGTCGTCATAATAGGTCGGGATGCTGCACAGACTGATGTAGTCATGAGGAACAACCAATGAGTGCGGTGTTATGGTACGCTTCAAACTGCCGGCGGAAGTAACGCCTACGATTTCTTCTACGCCCAAATCCTTAAACGCCCGCATGTTCGCTTTATAATTGATCCGATGCGGCGGGATATTCCTATCCTTGCCATGTCGTGGTATGAATACAATCTTCTGTGAATGTACCGTAGTAATGAGAAGATAAACCGTGCCATACGGTGTATCAACTTCTATTTCTTTCGCATCTCCGAGAAGCTTAGTATCAAATAAACTTGTCCCACCGATTATGCCAAGTGCCATGTTACCTTACCTAATCAATAAAAAAATTCTTCCGTGTAATAAACTTATCGCTGATCGACTGTCGGGATTGAACACAATCTGGCGGGCTACGATTGAGCACAGTCATCTACTGCCATAACTTCTCCCAACTCCGTTCACCAAGAACAACCTCAAACTCGTTAATAGAAAGAACAGGCTTCTTGAAATGGATAAAATCCTCTGCCAACCGGGGACACGCGGTATTAACAAACGCATCAACCTTATAACCAAGCAATCTCTCTTCGGTTATCTCCTCCAGCGCAATCAAATAGGCCTCTAACCCCTTTGCAATTGCTTTTTGCTGCAACGTAATCGCTTCATTGAGCTTACACTGTCCACTTTTCATACCGATGAGTATCCCAACGGATTTCGCATCCAGTGCGCGCCCTATCGCGACGTATCGCTTCTTCCTCAGTTCATCCGGCTCGAATATGCTTGTGCGCATGGTAAACGGGTCCGCGGCAATTACCCTCTTTCCCGTGTACAGCGCGATACCCGCGGGATGAAAGCTGCCGCTACCTACAAACAGAATCTCATCGCAGGGAACCTTCGCGGAAGAGAAATCACAGCCCAAGACCTGACCATCGTATTTTACGGCGTGTGCGCCTTTACCTATCACCGCTTCCTTTCCCGCATGCGCAATCACCGTTTTTGCTTCGTCCAATGCATGAACGTGCTGCACCGTCGCTACTAATCCGACAAAATTTCCCTTTATTTCTACAACAGCTCGCTCCACCGCGGGCTTAATGTCAACGGTGCTTCTAAGTTCTACGAAAAGAACCTTTTTCGGTATTTTTTCTTTTAGCACAGGTTTTCCGTTTCTTGTTTTTCCGAAAACGCTTTTTCTAAAAGGGTTTATTGTATGCCCAAAATGGAAAAGAATATCCACTATTGTCTCCAGTCTCTCATCAATGTCACATGCGCCATAGCATGAATTCCCGGATACTATAACATCCGCTCCGGTCTCTTTTGAAATCTCAGCGGCGATAGCAAGTGCCACTGTTTTAAGACCTTCCGGGAGCTGCAACCCAACTCTTCTCGCCCCTCTTTCTTTTATCAAGGCTTTTATCCGATCCAATTCGAACTCGTATGAATTTCCCGCCATAGTAAGTATTTACTTACGATCTCAAGGTAAAAATTACGTGGGGTTTTTATACTTATAGATTGTGAACTATTAGCTGGTGCAATATGTCAGACAAAGATGCCCGAAAATCAGGGGAAGAAGGAATGAAGTCCTTCTCTATCGGCTTTTTAGCTATCGGATTGATAATAGGCGTAATAATGGGAATTGCAGTCGGGGGTTTTGTTATTCCTCAAAATCAAACACACGGCTCTATGTCTGCAAACGTATTAACACCAGAAGAAGCTGGTGAAAAGGCGGTTGAGTTTATCTCAACTTATGCCGTTCCGCCCGGTGTTAATGTCACGTTAGTAAACGTAACAGAGGTCGGGAACGCGAACCTGTATAAAGCAGCGATTAATCTATCTATGCTTGGAACCTCAGAAACGAGGGAATTGTACATCACAAAAGATGGAGAATTGTTATTTCCCGGGGCAATTAACATAGAAGAATTTGAAGAGATGGCGGAAGTGCAGAAAGAACAGGAAGAAAAACAGGCGCAAAAACCGAAACAAGAAACAACAATTGGCAACTTCGTAGTAAGCGGTGATGCACTATGCACAGAAAATGGAAAGCCGATCATCTATTTCTTTGGCAATGATAGATGCGGAGCGTGTAAATGGGAACACCCAATAATAGAAAACGTGACGTCAAAGTTCGATGGATACATCTCGTTCCATGATAATATGAACGACTTAGGCTCAGATAGAGTAGTATTTAATAAATATAGTCCTGGTAGTATACCAACATTAGTAATGGGCTGCAACTATTATCGAGTTGGTGCTGGTGTAGCGATTGGCGAAGACCAAGAAGCAAAGGTACTGACCGCCCTTATTTGCAAGTTGACAGGCAACAAACCCGAAGAGGTTTGCAATGATCCTGAAATTGAAGCGTTGATAAATCAAATCGAGTAGTCAAAGAGCTGAGAAAAGATCAGCTAAAGAGTTAAGTGGATTGGGTTCTTATACCTGCTTACTTATGTGAGTGGCATGGGAAGTTATACACTCTTAACGCGGATTAATTTCGCTTATACAACTATGTTGTTAACATAATAACTCTACTTGCGCCATTCGTCAGTTACTTTAACTTCTACTGCACCTCGAGAATGGCTGATAATCCTTATAACATTAGTGGTTTTTACATCTTCCGATTCATAAATTGTTGTAGCAGCTTATACACCTATCAGTGCTATTATATCCATTGTATTTTCAATTACTAAAATTCGTTGAATTCTGCCAATACTAAAAGTCGCTTTCAATCGTTATACTCTTGCAGTTACAACAACTCCATAAGAAGCTTCAACCCCATATTTTTTTAACAGAATCCGGGTGGAGATCAAATTCACACTATAACGAACCGAAAAAGTGTGATGAATAGAAAACATCGTTGTGTGAGATAAAATTCGCTCAAAACGCATATATGAAGGAGGGGAAATGGTGGCAAAAATTACAAAGTTTATGGTATTAAAATACGTCTAAGGTTGCTTTCTTTCCGACTACCTCAGTCGCTTATCCAATTTGACACCCGCCTCACGAAGTCTGTTCCGTAACGTGCTGTAACTCACGTGTTCGATAGCTGCAATTTCCGTCAGTGGGATGCCTTTGTTATAGCGATCAAGGACTCTATCGAGGTTTATATTCTTCCTTGGTCTGTGGCACACTTTCCCTTCACGTTTTGCCCGTTCTATACCCACTTTCGTCCGCTCATAAATGAGCGCTCGTTCAAATTCTGCAAGAGCACCCATTATATGAAAGATAAGCTTCCCTTGAGGCGTGTTTGTCTCAATGTGGTCATTTACACTTATAAAATCAACTCCACGCTCTTTTAACTTCTCAACGCTCGTGAGCAGGTCCAGCATGCTTCTGGCAAACCGATCAAGCTTAAGAACAACGACAGCATCAAATTTTCGTGCTTCAACGTCGCGCATAAGCTCCATGAACTTCTCTCTATTGCCCTTTGCCCCAGAACGCGTCTCTGAATAGACGTTATAGATTTCGTGGCCGCTTCTTTCGCAGAATTCCTTCAGTATCTTAACCTGCTCCTCCAAACTTTCTTCCTGCTTCTCGGTTGATACCCGTGCGTATATCCCTACTTTCATAAAAAACCCACCTTTTCACCACCAGTATCAAAAAGGTTATACTTTATGTAATATAAAGGTCCACTTTCTATATAATGGCAATAAGTGTACACTTTTTATCACGGTATTTATGGCTATTTTCATGGTACTTAACATTGATTTTTCCACTCATTGAGCTACTGAGTTGATGTGACTACTGCACACACACCCATCTTCAATAACTTTTGTTCCTACTACACCCCAAGAATTTTTAATTACTACTACATCTATTGCTTCTTTCATCTCTTTCGCTTTTTTAATTATATTTAAAGGATATGGAATGGATGATACAAACGTATTTAAAACTTCTCCGGTTACTCCTTCATCTAACTTTCAGTAATATTCTGGATTCCCATTATAACCTTTGTAGCTTCAATCGCACTTTATTCTTCAGCAGTTTCACCTACCTCAGAACCATCACCTTTCTTCCCTTCTGTTATAGCTTCTCCCTCTTTTGCACCTATACCTTTCTCAATCAGTTCGATGAGATACACCTTCATCGTTATCCCCCTATCGATCGCTTCTTTTCTTATCGTCTTGTGCAAGTTCTCTTCTATATCTAAATTCACTTTTACCATTTTTGGCATCACCGTTACAAATATTACCTTTGTTATATTTAAATGCATTTGTCCATCACGGTTGTTGTTTTTTAAGTGCCCCTAATTTTTGTAAAATCTGCTCAGATTGCCATTTGAGAAAAGAAGAAAAGACGCTACTTCTATATTCTACCTATTAGTGAACAGATACTATGCATCTCACCAAAGAAGAAGAGCGGATATACGAAGGAGAAGAAGGCTGGGCGCGTAAAAAGGCGATGGAGATTCTCGTTGCAATCGGAGATATAAACAATGCGTCACAATTGATACCGATAAAAAGTGCGCATATCTCCGGTGCGTCTTATAAAACTATCGGAGACGCTTTTGAATTTATAAATAGCCTGGAAGGCACGACAGTAAAAGTCAAAAGCACGTTAAATCCTACCGGTATGGATAGAGAGAACTGGAATGCCATGAATGTTTCAGAAACGTTTGTAACTAAGCAAAAGGGGGTAATCAATGCGTATAGAAAGTTAGGTGTCTCCGTGGAGTGCACCTGCGTTCCTTATCTCATTGGCAATACGCCGACGTGCGGTGAGCATATCGCATGGGCGGAATCGTCTGCAGTCTTATACGCTAATTCCGTTTTGGGCGCGAGAACGAATATGGAAGGGGCACCGTCTGCTCTTGCCGCGGCACTCATCGGTAAAACGCCGCTTTACGGGCTTCACCTGACTGAAAACCGAGAGCCTGAGATGCGAGTGTGCGTGAACTGTGCCCTTGCAGATGCAGATTACAGCGCTCTTGGATTCCTTATCGGCGACTTTGTAGGGAACAAAATACCCGTGATAGAACTCCTGCCGGATTCCTTTCCAAGCACAGACGAGCTGAAGCATTTATCCGCCGCAATAGGCGCTACCGGCTCCGTAGGCATGTATCATATAAAGGGAATAACTCCTGAAGCTGATGCAATGGGATCACCTGCTGAAAAGACAGAGATAGAAAAAGCCGATTTGGAGAAGTTTTATGCAGATACCGAAAAAGTCGACGTGATAGCGATAGGATGTCCACATTGCTCCGCGTCTGAACTCCAGCAGATATACAGGCTTTTGAAGGCGGAAAGTAAAGGCAGAAAAGTACGAAAAGATTTCTTCGTATTCACCGCGAGAGCGATAAAAGAACGCATGCACAACGTAGTAAGGAAGATAGAGAATTACGGTGTGAAAGTGATTTGTGATACCTGTTTCGTGGTTTCTCCTGCGTTTGAGAGTTACAAGTGCGTGATAACAAATTCGGGTAAAATGCTGCGATATGTGCCGCTGCTCTGCGGTGGAGCGGACGTGCGGTTGTGCAAGACCGAGGAGTGTGTTAGGCTGGCATTTTGAGTGCGAACGGATTTTATATACTTTTATAATCTTATTTCTAACAGTAACTAACCATAACAGAAGAGCAAGATGGCTAAAAGACACAGACCAAGGAGGGGATCGCTTGCCTTTTCGCCGAGGAAGCGAGCACGAAGCGAGACGTGCAGGATAAAACGGGAAGAACGAGCCGTTGGCAGGAAACTACAAGGCTTTGCAGGCTATAAAGCAGGGATGACACACCTTATTCTGACCGATGATTATTCCCATAGCCTGACGAAGGGAATGGAAATAGCCATTCCTGCAACAATCATAGAGACTCCGCCGATGCGGGTGGAGGGTTTCCGTCTTTATAAAGATACAAACTACGGTAAGCGGGCTGTAACAGACGCATGGGCTGGAGCAGCAGGAGGAAACTTGGGTGCGATAGAGGAAATAATCAAGAAGACGGAGAATAAAGAAGCGTTGAGTCTGCATTTAATCGCTTCTGCGCTACCTGAGGTTGTAAATGGCGTGCCGAAGAAGAAGCACGATTTAATGGAGATAAAGATGAGCGATGAGGTTGAGCAAGACCTCGAATACGCGAAAGAAGTATTTGGGAAGGAGTTAAAGATTAAAGACGTGGTTAAAGAGGGAGATTTTGTTGATGTTACCGCGGTGACCAAGGGTAAAGGTACACAAGGACCGGTAAAAAGATGGGGAATTATGATTCAGAATGCAAAGGCGAAGAGGTCTGGTAAGGGTCGTCATGTGGGTGCTATCGGCGCCTGGACACCTCGACGAGTCAGATGGCGCGTACCTCAGCTTGGACAGACCGGGTATCAACAGCGGACAGAGTACAACAAGCGAATAGTGAAGATAGGGGATAATGGTGAAGAGATAACGCCAGACGGCGGTTTCGTGAAGTACGGCATCGTGAGAAATGATTATATTTTAGTAAAAGGAAGTGTGCCGGGTCCGAAGAAGAGACTTGTAAGAATCTCTCATGCGATAAGAGATCACCCAAAGCTTGGCATACCCGAAATTATTTATATAAGCAAGAAATCACAACAGGGGAAATAAGATAAGAAAAGAAGAGCAATGGTAGAAGAAGTAAAGAGCAAAGCTAAAGTGATAGACTTATCAGGGAACTTCGTAAAGGAAATAACACTCCCTCAGGTATTTATGGAAGAATACAGACCTGACTTGATAAAGAGGGCAGTGCTCGCAATGCAATCGAACCGGCTGCAACCAAAAGGTACAAACCCCTTAGCCGGGCGGAGAACATCCGCAGAGAGCTGGGGTCCTGGTAGAGGAGCCGCCAGAGTCCCTCGCATAACCGATGGACGAAGAGCAGCACGGGCTCCACAAACGGTCGGTGGAAGAAGAGCGCATCCACCAAAGACTGAGAAGATCTTGAAGAAGAGAATAAACAAGAAAGAACGGAGGAAAGCGATAAAATCCGCTATCGCAGCCACCATAAACCCCGAACGCGTAAGAAATAGGGGGCACCGGTTTAACGATGAAGTGGAGTTCCCGATAGTAGTGGAAGATTCGTTCGCAAGCCTTGAAAAGACCTCCGAGGTGGAGGAGTTTTTAAAAGCCATCGGTGTGTGGAACGACGTGCTTCGTGCAAAGGAACGGAAAGTACGGGCTGGTAAAGGGAAGATGAGAGGAAGGAGATACAAGACTAAAAAGAGCATTTTAATCGTTATTTCCAGTGATGAAGAAACACCGAAGGATAAGAAAATAAAAACAAAAGCTGACGACTTTTCCGTTAGAGTGGAGCTCGAACACCCGTCAAGGGCTAAAAAGATAATGAAAGCCGCGAAGAATTTACCTGGTGTGGATGTATCTTACGCAGAGGAGCTCAATGCGGAATTGCTTGCGCCTGGAACGCATCCCGGCAGGTTGACCATCTGGACGGAATCATCTTTATCAAAACTGGCTACGGCAGAACGGAGTGATAAATGAGAAATGGCAGAAAAACTGAAGCATATCGTGCCAAGCGAAAAAGCAACTCTGATGATTGATTCGGAGAACAAACTCCAGTTTATCGTTGATTTACGGGCGAGAAAGGGAGAGATAAAGCGAGACGTGGAGCGCGTGTTCGAGACTCCGGTGAGAAGCGTGCGGACAATGATAACATTTAAAGGTGAGAAGAAAGCAATAGTTGAATTGGAGGAGGAAGGCAAGGCGAAGGAAATAGGGACATCACTTGGCATATTATAATTATACTTGAGCAGAGAGAAAAATGGGGAAAAGAATAATAGCGCAGCGGAGAGGAAAAGGGTCATCCACCTTTAGAGCACCTTCTCATCGTTATAAAGGAAATCTCGAACACGTAAGGGTAAATAAGGACGAAACGGTATCAGGCAGAATTCTGGAAATAGTGCACGACCCCGCAAGGAGTGCGCCCATTGCTCGTATAAGGGTAGAAAGGGATAATGGAGGAGAAAAGAAAAAAGTAGAGGAGCGGTTTATAATTATACCCGAAGGAGTTGGAGAAGGTGATGCAGTCTCGTACGGGGAATCAGCAGCGATAATGACGGGAAATACGATCCCTCTTCGCTGTATACCTGAAGGAGTTATGATTTGCAACTTAGAAGCAAGACCAAACGACGGTGGTAAGTTCGTACGGTCTTCGGGCAATTGTGCTACGTTGTTAGCGCATGAGCATGAAACAGGGAAGTCAATGGTAGTGTTACCAAGCGGGAAGAAGAAATGGCTATCCTCCGACTGTTTCGCTACCATCGGTGTTGTTGCTGGCGGAGGTCGTACCGAAAAGCCATTTGTAAAAGCAGGAAAGAAATATCACAAGTTGAAGGCACGTGCGGCGAAATACCCGACGGTACGGGGCGTAGCAATGAATCCCGTTGACCATCCGCATGGTGGTGGCGGTCATCAGCACGTTGGGAAGTCCAAAACGCCCGGTAGAGGCGCACCGCCAGGAAGGAAGGTCGGGAGCATAGCGGCAAAAAGAACCGGGAAGAAATGAGGTAAAGAGGTAGAATGGCAAAGAAGAGGAAGAAGGGTAAGTCTAAAACAACCTTGAAGAAGAAGGAAGAGGAGTTTACGTATCGAGGCTATACGTTAGCGAAACTGAAGAAGATGAAACTCGACACTTTAGCGGAATTAATGTGCGCGAGGCAGCGGCGGAAAATAAAGAGGACGTTTCGAGCCGAAGAGGAGTTACTGCTTGAAGAGATAAAATCGGGTAAGGACGACATAAAAACTCATTTACGAGATGCTATCGTCCTGCCGAGCATGGTGGGAAAGAAGATAGGGATACACGATGGAAAGAGCTTTGAATATGTGGAGATAAAGCCAGAGATGATAGGGCATTATTTGGGCGAGCTGGCATTGACACGCAAGAAAGTGGCACACGGAGCTGCGGGTGTCGGAGCTACGCGATCTTCAAAATACGTGCCACTGAGGTAACGTGAAGAGAGAGAAAGAGAGAAGAACATGGGAAAGGTAAACTATAACACGGTAAAAAATATTGATCCTGAAACGACCGCAAAGGCGATGGCGTATGAACTCCATATATCACCTAAGCATGCCCTCGAAGTATGTAAGGCGATAAAGGGTAAAAAAGTGGAGGATGCGGAGACCTATCTGGAAAATGTGCTGGATATGAAAGTGGCAATTCCATTTAAACGTTATAAGAAGAAAGTTGCGCATCGCAGGGGGCTGAAGAACTGGTATGCCGGTAGATACCCCGTAAAGGCAACTGCTGAGATGTTAAAATTGCTAAGAAATGCGAAAGGCAATGCGGAATACAAGGGGTTAGATGCGGAAGCATTGCGCGTTTGGCGTGTAGCTACGAAGCAAGGTCGCACGATACGGGGAATAATACCACGCGCTTTTGGTCGTGCTACGCCGAAGAATACCGAGACGGTAACTGTTGAGATAATACTGCGAGAAGAAGGAAGTTAGTTAGGTTAGGAGTGGAACGTGATAGAGAGGATATTCGTAGAGGAAGGGATAAAGAAAGTAAGAATGAACGAGTACTTCAGGACTGAGCTGGAGAGAGCGGGTTACGGCGGAATGGATATAAAGAGAACGCCGATGGGTACGCAAATAACGGTGAACGTTGAGAAGCCGGGAATGATAATAGGAAAGGACGGTAGGAGGATAAAGAAGCTAACCAACGATGTAATCCAGAAGCAGGAACTGGATAATCCTCAGATAGACGTTCAACCTATCGGGGTGCCGGAGTTGAATGCACAGTTGATGGCGAATAGACTTGCGAAACTCATAGAGCGCGGCTGGCATTTCAGACGCGCCGGACGGTCGACCTTACAAAGGATAATGGATAGAGGGGCGCTTGGCTGCGAAATTATCATGTCCGGAAAGCTCAAAGGACCCCGTGGTCGGATGGAGAAGATGGTAAATGGTTATATAAAGCACTGTGGTTCCATAGCCGAGGAGATAGTAGATAAAGGTTATGCAATAGCGAAGAAAAAGGCGGGAGTTATAGGTGTAAGGGTGTGGATAGTACATCCGGATTCAAAGGTACCCGATGCTTTTCGCATGAAAGTTGTAAACAAGGAAGTTGAGAAGGAAGAAGAGGAGAAGAAGAAAGAAGGGGAAGGAAAAGGAATAGAAGAAGAAAAGGAAAGTAAAGAATGAGCATATTTAGAATTGAAGAGATAAGAAGGATGAGTGAAAAGGAGAGAAACGAGGAATTGGAGAGTTTGATGAAAGATTTGTTGCATGAGCGTGGGATAATCGCCACCGGTGGATCTCCCGATAATCCTGGACGAGTGGGAGAGATAAAGAGGACAATAGCAAGGATTAAAACGGTCCAGGGAGAAGAGCAAAGAGAAGCAGAGATGGCGAGGAACGAGAGAGGAGGTAAGTAGGCGAATGCAACAAATCTGCGATAAATGTGGATTGCCAGTTGATTTATGCATTTGCAAGGAGATAGCAAAAGAGCAGCAATTAGTGAAGGTGTATACGCTAAGAAAGAAGTTCGGGAAGATTGTCACCTTTATAGAAGGGATAAATGAGAAGGAAGTGGATTTGAAAGCGCTTTCAAAGGAGTTGAAGTCGAAGTTCGCGTGTGGCGGTACGGTAAAGGATAGCTGCATACGATTGCAGGGCGATAAAAAAGAATCGGTGAAGAAAGCACTTCGGGATATGGGCTATACGTTAGAGGGCGAAGAATGAAATGAAGATAACACCAAGTAATTTGTTGCAGCATGAGCTGATCGGATTGAAGATCAACGTGGATGAGAGCAGCAATAGCACTGTTCGTGGACTCGAAGGGACGGTGGTTGATGAGACGAGGAATATGTTGGTTATGGAGAACGAGCATAAGAAAGAGAAGAAGATAGCAAAAGCAGGAAACAGATTCATTTTCGAGTTGGAGGGAGGAGGAGTGCACGTGCGAGTGAAGGGAGATCGGCTCGTTTCAAGACCTGAAGATAGGATAAAAAAATGAGAGATATAGGGATAAACGTCAGGAAGCCGGAAGAGGAGTGTGACGATGTCAACTGCCCGTTTCACGGTACGCTGCCAGTGCGGGGCCAGATATTGGAAGGCACGGTGGTAAGCGACAAAGCGCCGAAGACGGTTGTCGTTCTGCGGTCTTACCTCAAGAAGATTCCAAAATATGAACGGTATGAGAAGCGGAGGTCGAAGATACACGCGCACAACCCGCCCTGTATAAATGCGAAAGTGGGTGACGTGGTGAAGATAGCAGAATGCAGACCGCTCAGTAAGACAAAAAGCTTTGTGGTTGTGGAAAAGCGAGCACCGTGATCAAGGCAGGTGGTTGCGATGGAATGATGTGAATTCGTGGGGTGAGGAGGAGATGATAGAGGTTAGGAAAGGCGAAGAAAGGATTAAAATCTCTTTCCCCTATAACCTTGACTACATCGCAAGATTGATTTATGTTCGAGGAGGGAAAGGGAGGAAAGATAGATAGATATACTCTGCTTTCAGATGTGACGATGTTGGAGGGTGGCACTGATTTAAGATATATTCAAGAGCTTTTAGGGCATAAGAGCAGTAAAACAACGGAGATATA
>DAOUYX010000128.1 GCA_030665925.1 Methanosarcinales archaeon
ATAAAAAATGGAAGAGAATATAGTAATAAGTGAGGATTCAACGGCAGAAGAAATCGCACCGATAGCAAAAGCACTGAATGATTTGCTTGTAATACCAGTGACAATGCGGGGCAAGAATAAAAAGGGCGTTAGTGTGGAAAAAGGCGGAATTGTTGATTTTGAATACACCGGTCCGATATTAGAGCAGGTGCTGAAGGAGAATCGCGTGATTCAGACAATACCTACTACCGGTAAATATGCACGATTACCGGTTGTTGTTGCTCCTATTCGGAACAGTAAAGGAGAAGTTATCGCTGCTTTAGGCGTTGTGGATGTGGTCGGAACAGTGGATTTAGGAGCTGTATTTGCCGAGTCAGTGCATGTGAAGAAATATCTATTTTGAGCGCCCTCAAGCACGACTGAAAACCTATACGGTAAATCATCCAGCAAAAATCAAAAGTTATTAATATACCCAAATCGTTAAAGAGAAAGAGGTGATAGAAAAAGATGTTGTTCATAACGTGCGTGCGAGTCAATCCCGGTATGGTGGAGGAAGCGAGAAAATTCGGTGACAAGATACTTCGGGAGCCACCTAAAGGCGTCAAGTTCTTGCAAGTGTATCATACGCTGGGCAGGTATGATGCGATATGGATTTATGAGGCTGAAGACGCAAAAGTGATTGAAGATTTCCTTCACCAAAGCAGGGAGGTCTCAACAACCGAAACTTGGGTTGCGCTTGCAAGAGAGATGTAAAAGGGGATTGCTTTTTATTTTCCCCTTTTTTATTTTTTAACCATCAGGCATAGTGAAAAGAGAGAGAGAGAGAGATGAAAGTCCGTGAGATAATGAGCCGTCCAATCATTACTGAAGATGAAGACACTTTAGCCACAAAAATAGTGAAAGATATGGCGGATCTGGAAATAGGCAGTGTAGTTATAACCTCTGAAGGCAAACCAGCGGGAATTATTACTGAGCGAGATATAGCATTGAAAGTTTTATTGAAAGATAAAAGGGCAAGCGAGGTAAAAGCAAAAGAGATAATGTCTTTCCCTCTGGTCTCAATAGAGCCAGAAACATCGATAGATGAAGCATGTGAGCTCGCAGCAAAGAAGCGGATAAAAAGGCTACCAGTGGTTGAAAACGGCGTGCCCATCGGTATTGTAAGCGTTAGAAACATATTGACGCTGAAACCCGAGTATGTGAGAAGATTCTATCCTTGGGTGCGTATTTTAGCAAGTGGTTGGACGCTTGACAGGCTTGAGAGGTATTTTAGCGAGTGCGAAATATTCTTAGCGAAGAAAGACGCAAAGCGCTACAAGGGAAGACTGAAAGAAGTGTATGATGAATTGAGTGAGCTCGTGAGTTATTACGTAGACGACAAGGAGCTAAAAGATATATTTGACAGAATGGGGCAGCTCTATCACGAGGTTGAAGGTGAGGTTAAAGGCGAGGGCAAGAAGGGAATTTCAATAGTGGAGCAACGAAAGAGATTAGAAGATATATTGAGGAAATTCAGGCACACTACTTACTGGAGGAAGCAACAATCAATGACCAGCTTCGCCTCCGGGATTTTCTGGTTCCGCGATTTTCGATATGGCACTGGGAAAGAGCCTCGCTTACCTTTTAAGAGAACTCGACCAATGTGAAAGAATCATAAATATGAGGAAGATATTTTTTAGAGATGGAAAAAGAAGAAGGTGATTGGTTATGGACATGAGTGAAGAAATAGGAAACGTTGCAGGGGTGATATGGCAATTGTTGAAAGAAAGAGGTGAGTCGAGCATATCCGGGGGGCTCAGAGATAAAAGCCTCGCAAAGCACCGCTTACATGGCTCTTGGCTGGCTTGCAAGGGAGGATAAGCTGGAGTTTGTAAAAAAGAGCAGGGGTGTTTTCGTTAGATTAAAAGTGAGAGAACTGGAGAAATAGCGAGTGCACATTCGGATATTGACGCTCTCATGGGAATATCCCCCATTATAAGATAGGTGGAATTGCAGAGCACGTCTATGAGCTGTCAAAGGCATTGAGGAGAAAAGGACAGGAGGTGCACGTGGTTACTTTAGGAAGCTTCCCCTACGAGCAAAGTGAAGGTGTGCATGTACATCGGGTTGCAGTTGATGCCTTTTAGCCCGATTTTATAGTTCGCATGAATGAGGAGATGAAGAAAATCGGAGCTTCGATTATCGAATCCACTAATATAGATATTATACATGCGCATGACTGGATGGTCGGTAATGCTGCAATAGACCTGGCATTTAGATACAGAAAGCCCTTAGTCTCAACGATACACAGTACCGAATTCGGAAGGTCGCAAGGAATAAAGGAAGGGTATCAGATGAGAATACATCAGTTGGAGGAACGGCTTATAGGATCATCTGAGCATCTGATTGTGTGCAGCGAGAGCATGACGAGGGAGATACAGGGCTTGTTTGGTGTTACAGGAAAAATTTCCGTTATCCCAAACGGGGTAGATGCATCGAAATTCGATTTCCCTGTTGATAGAGCTGCAATAAAAGAGAAATTCTGCGGTTCGAAAAGTTCAAAGATGATATTATTTCTCGGGAGACTCGTTTATCAAAAGGGTGTGAACGTTTTGATAGGAGCAATGCCAATAATCTTGTACTCATCTTCAAGAGTAAAACAGGATGTGAGACTTGTGGTTGTAGGAGAAGGACCGATGAGAGAACAACTGGAGAGAGATGCTGCTTATCTCGATGTCTCAAACCACGTTGTTTTTACCGGATATTTAGATGATTACACCGTCAGAAGTTTATTAAAAGCAGCGGATGTGGTTGTTGTGCCCTCCTTATATGAGCCATTTGGAATTGTCGTTTTAGAGGCGATGGCGGCTAAAACTCCGGTGGTGGCATCAGATGTTGGCGGGCTTTCTGAACTAATAAGTGATGGAGAAAGCGTAAAAGTGCCGCTTGACAGCTCTGAAAGTCTTGCAGCCGGCATTATAAAAATTCTGTCCGTCGAAGACGATGATAAACGAAGAGTTGAGCTCGAGGAAATGGTAGAAAAAGGGTTCCAAAAAGTTCGTTCATTAAACTGGGATAAGATTTCAGAGGCTACTATCAATGTTTATACAAAGGTCTTAGCTTCATTTCGGGTTCCTACTGCTACACCCGCGCGATGGAAGGATATTAACATAGTGATAGGAACAGAGAAAGGTAAGGTGTGGAAATATTCGTATTCGTGATATAACTGCTGATACAGGATGCAAGATACAGGATACAGGTTTGACTTGCATCTTGTATCTTTATCTTCTCGTTAAAATCTGTGTAATCCGGGGGTTATGAACAAAGGTTTTATTTATATCCAACACTTATATTCATTTGTGCGGGCTAGCCTGGAGGGTTAGGCGTCCTTTGTAACTCGAAATCGCCGATATGCGAGAGGCGAAGCTCGAGGAAGGCTCCGTAGCTATCAATTTCAGCTCAGGGTTGGACGAAGAAGTATCGCCCTGCGGGGTTGACGGTGGTATGGTGGCTGGCTGGAGAGCCTGTTGTCATGCCTTTGCCATGGATACCGGTTTAGGCCCGGAAGGGAGCAGACTCACTGTGGACGCTGGCGCTCGGAGGATAGTGGTGCGGAGAAAGACCTTGAGGGCCTGGTTGACGGCGAAGGCGCCGACCGAGAGCGTGCCCGCACAAACCTTTTCTTTTTAACGCAGATTAACACAGATGATAAAACCCTTAACTAAAAACATCCTATTATTTTTTCTTTTAGCACAACCCGTTCTTTGGAACACAGGTTTTCTTTTTCTAAAAGAAAGTGTTCTGTAAAAAGAGAAAAAGTGTATGGATCAAAAGATCGTTTTCGGTAGCATAGGAAGCATAGTAAAGTATCTTGGTATTTTAATGATCGTTCCGCTTGGAGTGGCGATTTGGTACGGCGAGAGACCAATACACATTACCCCGTTCATTATTAAAACCTGGTTGATCCCGCTTGCGATAACTACCATCTTCGGCGTGATTTTAGAACGGAAGATAGGGGTAAGGGCAGGAGTGATAAAGAGGAGAGAAGGTTTTGCCATTGTTGCCTTAGGCTGGCTCGCAGTTGCATTCTTTGGCTCTCTGCCGTATATATTCTCAGGGACGTTAGGCCTCATTGATGCCTTCTTCGAGTCTATGTCCGGCTTCACCACCACGGGTTCCACGGTGATGTTGAATCTGGGGGATGTTGATCGCAGCATACTTCTATGGCGGAGTTTTACGCAGTGGATTGGAGGTATGGGAGTTATTTTGCTGTTCATTGCTGTACTTCCCACGTTTGGCATTGCAGGCAGCCAGTTATTTGACCGCGAATTCCCGGGGCCGATGGCTGAGCGGATTAGACCGCGAGTTCAAGTGACCGCAAGAATGCTCTGGTCAATTTACGTGGTTTTGACAGTTGCAGAAGTTCTGGCACTTTTTTACGTGGCGAAAATGGCTCCGTTTGACGCTCTTTGCAACACATTCAGCACGATGCCAACCGGAGGCTTTTCCCCGCATCCTGAGAACATCGCGGGATACCATAACCCAATGGCTGAGTTAATCATAGTGGTATTCATGTTCCTCGCAGGGATGAACTTCGTTTTACACTATTCGTTACTGAGAAAACCTCGTAAAATATTAGCGAACAAGGAATTTCAGGTCTACTGCTTACTTCTCTTCATGGCTATTTCCGTAATAACCACTGATTTATACGTTCATAAATTCGCATCTATGCAGGAAGCATTCCGTTACGGAGGGTTTCAAGCGGTTTCCATCATGACCACCACAGGGTTCACAACCGCAGATTTTAATGTTTGGTCTCCTTTATCCCAGATCATATTGCTGAGCCTGATGTTCATTGGCGGATG
>DAOUYX010000048.1 GCA_030665925.1 Methanosarcinales archaeon
TGACATTCCCGCACACAACCCTCAAATCCCTCCTCCATTATATGCCCGATTATCTCATCCGGTATACCGGAGCAAGCGAGCTTACCGTTGAGAAGCACGTGTGCGCGGTCTGCTTTCACGTAATTGAAGATGAAGCCGGTATGAGTGATTATCAATGCGGATTTCTTCCGGTCACTTGGCTTTTTGTCCCTTTGCAGCATCTCACTCATCATCTTCCCGATAAGCTCCACATTCTCCACGTCCACGCCGGAATCAGGCTCGTCAAATATCATGAAATCGGGGTTTTGCAGCAGCAGTTGTAATATCTCCGATTTCTTCACTTCACCACCCGAAAAGCCTAAATTAACATCGCGATCCATGAATTCTGCTGGGATTTTCAGTCGTTCTGCCGCTCTTTTCATCTCAGCTTTTAATCCCGCTGCTTCCTCCTCAGCCCCTTCTTCTTTTAACCTCGCGCAAATCCTCAACATATCAACGAGTTTTACGCCTCTTATCTCCGGAGGATGTTGAAAAGAAATGCCAATGCCCCTTTTCACACGCTCGTTGGTTGGCAAACCTGTTATCTCCTTTCCCTTGAATACTATCTCGCCCTCTGCTATTTCGTAGCCCGGAAAACCGAGCAGAGCTAAAGTTAAAGATGTCTTTCCTGAGCCGTTGGGACCCAACAACGCGTGAACCTCCCCTTCTCCGATATGGAGGTTTAGATCATTTATGATCCTCTTTCCGATTACGTCAACTGCTAAATCCTTTATCTCCAGCATTTTTCATTGTTTCTTCACCAATTCTTCTAACTCTTCCGCCATGTCTCTCTCTCACCGCCTCAACATCTCTATAAATCTCTCCTTGGCGTCATCTACTGCAATTACTCCCTTTACCTCCGGAATCTTCTCCTTCAGCGTCGCCTCAACGAAGTTCACCAGTGTGTATTGGCTCATCGGACATCCCGCACATGCACCGCTCAACCTCACCTTCACCACGCCGTCATCCACGCTCACCAGGTCTATACTGCCGCCCTCCATCGCTAAAGCAGGTCTCACCTCTTGTTCTATAACCTCTTTTACCTTTTCCAACATTTTACCACCGATTATTATATAACGATTGTTATGTAAAATAGTGGTGCTGCGATTAGCCAAATATATCTCTTTGCATTTTCAGCTCAGCATCAAGACACCGTCCTACGACCACGTTCTTTTCGTGCATTCCTGCACCTTCTTCCCATCCGGTCACCATCAACACTGTACATCTCCAGGCCCGGCACGATTACACGCACCACAGGCACTCCTATCTCCTCCTTAGTCAAATCAACCACTACCACTCGCTCTAATCCTGTGGCCTTTAAACGATCAATCAGGTGTTTTATATCATCGAGAAAATCATCGGTATCCAAAGAGGATGATTGCACGCTATCAAAATCCTCACTCTCCGCTATTTCAAACCAGTGCTTGTTCTGTTTTTGCATCCACTCGTAGCCCATTATCTTCTTCATGTCCGTAGCCGCAGCATTGCCTCGTGCACTGTGTATCTGCGTGAGTCTGCTCTGTGCAACCTCCGTAATCGCCCGCTTTATTGCAACGCGCGTATCGGTATGCGTTCCCATCCCAATAGTGAGCAGTGTGGGGTCTTTCAACCTGTCATCATCCGAGACAGCCGCAAAAGTCGGCACACCGATGTCGCTCGTTATATCCCGTATAAGCACGGAAACATTAGCATTGAGGAATTTATCTGTAAGATTACGGATTTCGCCTCCTTCTATTTTCACGTTAGGCCCTGTATTTCGTGTTATTTCCACCAGCGACCATGCATCCCGCTCTATCACTTCCGCAAGCCCGTGAAAAATTGCTTCCTCCAGCTCGTTCCCTCCTGCCAAGCCGTTCGTATTCGACCGAAACAGTCTGACCCTATCGTATCGCGAGGGTAATGGATGGAAGACCGCATTGGCAGGCACGTAGATCTCCTCATCCTCCATCAAATCATACCCTTCCACCCACGGGATACGAACGTCCTCGACATCCCTCACATAGTCTGGGAGAATCAATTCTCGCGGGTTTAACACGTTCTCGTCCTTGCTAAGCCCGTAATAGCTATCTAATAAAAGTTCACGGTCTCCGACTTCCGCAGAGTATCGCTCTATCGCTTCCATCAGTGCGGAAACTCTCGCCTCCTCTGCCGTCGTCCCTTTGCCCTTATACACCGATGAAGCTCCTTCCTCCGCAGTCGGTCGCGTGCAGATAAACACCGGTATTCCTATCCTGTCCAGTCCGGTTATGTCCGAAACCTGCGTAACACCAGCAGCGGGTAACTTCGGATTTACTCTTTTTAAAGTCTCCTCGGGATGAACTGTGCGATGCGTCCCCTTCTTATAGCCCTTGATACATGACTTCAATTTCATTCTGCTAAATTGCTCAACTATCTCGCGTATCTCTCCAACTCAGGATGTTTCATCTACAGCAGCATCCACCGCATCGTCTCCCTTCGATCTTCTTGTAGTATTCATAGCAATCTCGACACATTTGCCGCCCGTACAGTTCCTTTGGATCATTCGTTTCCGATCCACACAGTTCGCATTTCACCATTTTTTTCTCACCACCTAAAAAAAAACTTCTTCAAATTTGTCCCAAAAGTCCTATACCGCAACAACTCCCTTTACCTCTGGAATTTTCTCCTTCAACGTCGCCTCGACGAAGTTCACCAGTGTGTATTGACTCATGCAACATCCGGCACATGCGCCGCTCAACTTCACCTTCACCACGCCGTTATCCACGCTCACCAGCTCGATACTGCCACCGTCCATCGCTAAAAGCGGTCTCACCTCTTTTTCTATTATCCCCTTCACCTTTTCCAACATTTTACCATCAATTATTATATAACAATTGTTATATATAAAGGCAGGTAAAAAAGATGTGTCAGGTCAAGAATTTGGGGACATACGAAGTTGCATCCTTATCCTTAATATCATCCTTTATTTTACTCATCCTTATCGCTAATCTGTTCCTTATCCCTGTTGCCGATGCACAGAGCCATGTATCTCTGTGCTATTTTTATGGAGAGGATTGCTCGCATTGCAAAGATGTTGAGGTCGTAATAGAGGAACTCGAAGAGAAGTATCCAGGGCTCGAAGTTCATAAGTTTGAAATATCCTACAATGCAACGAACTGCGAACTTTTTAATGCCTTTATTCAAGTTTATAATCCACAAGCAGTGGAAATACCCGCTGTTTTCATTGGCAACAAATCATTAATTGGATATGGGCTGACAAAAGAAAAGCTTGAAAATGAAATAGCTTTCTGCATGCAAAACAAATGCCCCAACCCACTTTCAATTATAAAAGGGAAGGAAGAAAACCAATCTCCGCTACTGGTCATGCTCATTGGAACGGCGTTAATAGAGGGTATTAACCCTTGTGGTTTCGCAGTCCTGATCTTTTTGCTTGCATCTCTTCTCGTTTTAAAATCGAAGAGAAGTGTTCTCGGTGTGGGCTTGTCATTCATTGCAGGCGTTTTTGCCACGCATTTCTTCGTTGGTTTTGGTATTATGGGGTGTTACCTCTTTTCGGGCTTGACAACCATCGTTAGAAATATAGTTATCCTGATAGCCATATCCGCGGGTGTCATAAACATCCGGGATTTTTGGCGTGATAAGGCAACTTTGGCTATTCCATCTTCTCTAAAACCAAATATTGTGAAACTTGTAAAGAGTGCGTCAATACCGAGTGCTATACTCCTGGGCTTCTTTGCCACAATTGCTGGACTTCCATGCACTGGATGTATATACCTTTCAATACTGGAGTTGATTGCCGGGACACCCTCAAAAGTTCTTTTTCTCTTACTTTATAACTTCTTCTACGCCTTACCACTCTTTGTAATTGTTGCCATAATCTATAAGGGGACTTCACCGGAGGAAGTTGAAGAATGGAGAAAGGATAAGAGAAGGTATATGAAGCTAATAGGTGGTTTGGTGATGCTTGCAGTGGGTATCGCCATGCTATTTGGTTTTGCTTAGAATCCCTTCATAACCACAAGATTACACATAAGTCCTTTCAAGGGTGCGGGGACATGGGGCAGAGCCCCATACTTTTCACGAGGGCATGCCCGTTTCACTTAAACGATACCCACCTCCTCCTTACCCAAAAGGCAACGGCAAGTAATACTGCAATCGCAAAAATCGCTTCAAATCCCGGCTGTTCTGGGATCGAAGTTGCAGTAGAGACAATGGGATAACCACACTCTTCCCAGATGTTTATTCCACCGAGTACATTATAAACCCGTTCAGATCCATTTTTTATGAGCATATCACAGGCTATGGTGCTATTACTGCCGTTTGCGCTATACACAACGATTTTTTTGCTCGTGTTCAGCTCTTCAGTTCTATTACTCAACTCAGACATCGGAATCAACAGTGCACCTTCGATATGCCCTGAGTCATACTCCTCCTCAGTTCTCACGTCCAGTAAAATGAGATCTTCGGATTCGGAATCAATCATTCGCTTTGCCTCTTCAACAGCGATATCTACCGGGATTATTTGGTTTGGCTCAGACATGATAGCTATACTGTGCGTTGCAGTCACGACTTCATCGTCATAAGTTACCGAGGCACCAATAACATACGTTCCCTGGCTTATCCCCGCACATTTGGAGCATGATGGTAGTTTTTTCGTGAACGTCACGTTATTCTTCCCGGCGGTTAAATTCTGTTTACTCGAATAGGATACGTAATACACCCCTTTTGTACTCTTCACACCGGAAACTTTAATGAGAGCGTTGCTTATGTTCTCAGGTGAATACACCGATAAGAAAATATTCATCTCTTCCCGTGCTGTGTAGACGTCCTTATCAGTGCTAAAAGATACAATCTTTATCCCATCATCCGCTGATGCAGGGGGCGTGGAGGCAAATGCGTTTTGCATGCCAGCACTTGCGAAAGCCGAAAGCAGCACTATCACCGTTAGAACTACTGGGAATAGTTTATGATTCATTTTTCATCTCACCATCTTTTATAACGATTGTTATATATAAAGGTATGCGATATTTTACACTTTCGGAAAAAAACCGGATTTCTGCAAACTTCATATACCTCGTTATTATATAACAATTAAAGGTAGATAAGATGAAATTCCCCTGCGAGATAATAGTGTGGGAGGTATTGCCATGCATCCGGGCGGCACTTGCGAAAGAGCTGATAAAAAAAGGGTTATCCCAAAATGAGATCTCTATAATGCTTGGGATTACGCAGGCTGCGGTATCGCAATATACCTCAAAGAAAAGGGGTTCAAAGCTTGATTTTCCTGAGGATGCGAAGAAGGAGATAAAGAAACTTGCTGACGATCTTGTGCAGGGTCCCGTGAACGACCTAGTCGCAAGAATCTGCACGATATGTATGAAGGTCAGAGCAGACGGAACGGTTTGTAATCTGGATCTGTACAACGCTCACGATTACGACTGAGTGAGAATAATCCTCGAGACATATTTCGCTAACGTGACGATCGTCATCAGTATAGGAGGTGCACATGGCGAAGCGGGGAGCACTGATGCATCTGCTACGTACAACCCGCTTACTTCGGTTGCCAGGTTTTTATCCACCGCTTCACCGATTCTCGCAGTTCCACCGGGATGCGCGCCCCGTAATGGCGTGGAGACGAAGGTTGAAGGGTCGGCACCTGCTTTTCTACGGATGCGTTCATTCATTGTTACTTCTTGTTCAACTTTATTCCCGCAAGAACGCCGCCAATTGTGGTGAAGGTGTCGACGAACAAATACGATAAGATAAAAATAGACGGGATTAAAGTAGTTATGCACTACATTAAAAATGAGTAGTTTGAAAGTAGTTTATGGCGGAATAGGGAGATCAAAACAAGGGAAAAGGTGAAATTATAAACATGAAACTGGGTGTTTTCCTCTGCACGTGTAACAACACGATAGACATAGATTTTAGAAGCGTCAAGAAGAGCATAAAGAAGGACGTGGAGGTCGTTGAGACGGTGGATCAGTTGTGCCAGGGCGGCTTGGATTACATTGTAGATGACGTTCGACGGTTGGATCTTGATGACATACTCATAGCGGCGTGCACAGAAAAGAACCGCGTCTTTGAACGGGTGGCATCGGGATTCGGCTGTGATACGTTCTTCCTAAACCTCAGAGAGCACTGCGGCTGGGTACACGATCGAAAAGAGGCAACAGAAAAAGCGAAAAGCATGCTAAAAGCCGCGATCGACTATGCCGAGCTGAGTACTTCACTGCCAACGCCTGAAAAAATTGCATTGGACGTGGGCTATGATGCGCTCGTGATAGGAGACGAGGATAACGGCGTTTTAGATCTCGCAAAAACTCTATCTAAACTGGCTAACGTCCATTTGCTGACGAAGAACGTTCACGAATGGTGTGACGAACCGGAAATACACATTGGCTCGCTCAAAGGTATAAGTGGAGAGATCGGCGATTTTGACGTTGAGATTGAGAGAAATATAGATATAGAGAAGTGCATCTCCTGCGGTCTGTGCGCTGACGCGTGCCCGAAAGACGCGATCCGCTACGATGCGGTGTACACGATTGGCGAGGGCTGTGACGAATGTGGGGATTGTATTGATGTGTGCCCAACGGGTGCAATTGCGTTCCACAATCAAGAGGTGCTTCATGTAGGGCAAATTCTCGTGATTGATAAGGACTGGCAAGGGCCCACACACTTTGGGATTTATAAAGCGGACGATTACGAAGAGGCACTGAGGAAAGCACATGACCTCGTATCGAATTTAGGCGAGATAAGGAAAGAGAAGTATTTAGCGTTAGATTTGACACGATGTGCAAGCGGACGGAGTGAACTAATCGGGTGTGAGTATTGTTTACCCTGCCCCTACGAAGCGATCGAAAGGCAGGGGATCAAGATGGTGTTCAGCGATGTGCGATGTCAAGGCTGTGGGCTCTGCGCTTCTTTATGCCCCGTATCCGTCCCGCAACTACGTGAATACCCCAACCAGTTACTGTATTCCCAAATAGAAACTTTATTAGCCGGGGAGTTACGCCCAAAAGTTATATTATTCGCCGATCAAGAAAACGCGGAGGAGTTAAATGCTGTGGGCAGGAAGAAGATCCGTTATCCCGCGGTGTTACCACTCTTCGTGCCTTGTCTTGATTTGGTATCCGATGCTCACATACTCAGCGCTTTTGAACGCGGAGCTGACGGCGTTGTCCTCTGGGGCAGTGCGGAGAGCCACCGTGACGGGCTCGAATCTGCAGTAGCCTTTGCACAAACGACCTTAGCCGCCTTCGAGTTAGGCGACCGGGTGCTCTTGATGAACGAAGCCGACCAGTTCGACGCAGCGGCGTTCGCGAAAGAGATAGGCGATTTTACCGAGAAGCTCACGCCTTCACTAATAAGGAAGAAGAAGCCGGAAAACATTGACTTCACCAAATCGAAACGGAATATTCTGATAGAGTTGATGCAGGTCCTTCGTACGAAAACGGGCGTGCATCCAGCGTTAGTAGAGGAGAATACGCCGTTCCCGTTCGCAGACGTGCTTATTGATGCATCTAAATGCACGCTCTGCAACGCGTGTGTAACCCTCTGTCCGACAAACGCTTTAAGCAAGGAGGATAATAAAATCAATTTCGTCTATGGTGATTGTGTTGCCTGCAGCGTATGTAAGCAAGCATGTCCGGAAGAAGCGATCGAATTACAGCAGGTACTTGACTTTTCGCAACTGGTTGAAAGGGGCAGCAAAAAGCTGGCTGAAGCCGAGTTTGTCGCATGTGCGGGCTGTGGCAAATTATTCATGCCCAAAGCGGCATTTGAGCGAATGGTGAAGATAGCAACAGAAGGAGAAGGCACGGGGGACCTCGATCGCGAGCAGCAACTCGAACTGCTCAGGTATTGCGAGAATTGCAGACCCCCAAAAGCAATTGAGTGGGTGATGAAGAAAATGGAGCGTGATATATTAAAATGAGAAAAATTGAAGGTATTTTGAAGACAAGAAGAGACTTCTACGCATTTTTATGTCGAATGTATCTGGAAGAGCCGGCACGGGAGCTTGCAGACGATTTGGTGAACGGCAGGATTTTTCTCCCGGACCAGAGGGCGTTAGAACTGAACGCAGATTTATCCGCGGGTTTTCGTGAGTTACGGGAATTTATGGAGAGGAGCAAGGGTAAAACCGTTGACGAGTTGCAGGAAGAGCTGAGAGATGAGTACACTCGCCTCTTCATCCTTCCCCACGGGCATTCGGTGCAGCCTTACGAGTCATGGTGGATAGATGGGAAGCTCATGGGGCGCTCGCTCTTAAAAGTGAAGAGCGAGTACAAGGAAGCAGGTATCGCGAAATCACGTGATTATCCCGAGCTCGACGACCATATCGCGTTTGAACTAAAGTTTATGCAGTATCTTTGCGAGGAGGAGTTATCAGCGACGGATAACAATGAACGAATAGTGGAATGCTTGAATTTGCAAAAAAGATTCTTTGACGAGCACTTATTAAAATGGGTGCCCGCGTTCTGTGACGGATTATACGAATGGGAGACCTCTAAATTCTTCAAGAGCATTGCGAAGATTACAAAAGGGTTTATTCTATTGGATGCCCATGTGATCGGGGAATTGTTGGAAACGGCGTAGAAGATGGACGAATTAGATAAGAAGATATTGAGAGAACTACAGTTGGATGCACGTCAATCGTTCACGAAGATTGCGCAGAAGATAAAAATCAGCACTGCTACGGTGAGTGATAGAGTAAAAAGGCTGACCGAAAAAGGAATTATCTGTGGATATACTACGATTCTTAATACTTCTGAGATCGGTATGGTCACCATGATTACGAGGATAAAAATCAAGCCGGGATATAGTATCGAAGAGGTAGGGGGAGAGATAGCGAAACTGGAAGAAAGTTGTTGCATTTATCACATAACCGGTGATTTTGACCTCATGGTTATCTCTAAGTGCCCTGGACAGGGGAACTGTGGGGCTGTTATTGAGAAGAAAAAAGAAATCGAAGGTGTGGAAAGTGTGAATTCAGAGCTCGTGCTCAAGATACTGAAGGAAGAGCTTAAGGTTACGCTGTGAGTGATTGATTTATTACGCGGGCTTTTAATTTTTTAGTTTATATCTATCGCAAACTGAAAATACCTCATAGATTTTTTCTTTTCTGTCTACATTCGTTTTTGAAAATTGGATTTCATTCAATTTTATATATTATTTTTAAAAATACGATTTCGTAAACGAATGTACACTATTCATTAAAAATAGCAAGTTTTATATACTCATCTTCATTTTAGCTATACACATGTATGGTTGGACAATTAGAAAGGAGGTAAAATAATGGATGTGGAAGCAAACACCTTATTTAATGGGACTATGATGTCAAGGCGGACATTCAGCAAACTAACAGCTTTAGGAACGGCAGCGGCACTTGGTGGCATCAGTAATGTCGGCGCTTATCCGCTGGAGCACTTCGGCAAGTTGATTGAACCCGCAATT